>JAKAQU010000079.1 GCA_021819535.1 Pseudomonadota bacterium
TCCAGACGTGTGCCGGTGGCGAACGCCATCGCCGCCCGCACCTCCGCCTCGCTGACGACGAGGCCACCGGCGAGCAGGCGGCGATTGATGGCAAAAGTGAGCCGCCCCGGGCGCGGCGCGAGCAGGGCATCGCAGAACGTCGCGCCATCGCCCGCGTTGGCGAGGCGATCGCCGGCGGCAAGCGAACGGGAGGTGTCGTCCCACCCCTCGGGCTCCACGGCATAGACCCGGGTATCCGGCGAAACCCCCGAGGTTGCGAGCGCGCAGCCGGCGATCAGCCCGCCGCCGCCGGCCGGAACCAGCAATGCTGCCGGCGTCACACCCTGCGCGCGGCACGCGGCGAAGATTTCGAGCGCGAGCGTTCCCTGCCCGGCGATGACATCGGGATGGTCGAAGGGCGGAATGATGGTGGCGCCGCGCGCGAGGGCGAATGCTTCGGCGAGCGCTTCGCGGTCCTCGCGCATGCGGTCGAAGAGCCGGATCTCGGCGCCCCAACGCGCCGTGCTCGCGCGTTTGATCGCCGGCGCATCGGCCGGCATGAAGACGGTCGCGGCCATCCCGGCCGCTGCCGCCGCGGCCGCGACCGCTTGGCCATGATTGCCGGAGGAATAGGTGACGACGCCGGCGCCGCGTGCGGCCTCGGGGAGGCGCGCGAGCGCATGGCTCGCGCCGCGAAATTTGAAGCTTCCCGTGCGCTGGAGCGGTTCCGCCTTGAGGAAAACCTGTGCTCCGGCCATCTCGTCGAGCACCGGATGCGAGAGAAGCGGCGTCTCCACGAGCTTGCCGGCAAGCCGCCCGGCCGCCGCCACGACATCCGCATACGCGGGCAAAGTTTCGGTCATCACATTTCCTTTTCTTGGCCCTCTCCCCGGCCCTCCCCCCGGCCCTCCCCCCGGCCCTCCTCTGGGCGCGGCAGAATAACCGCCGCGGGCGCGCCATCGCCGAGTTGGAGATGATAGAGCCGATAGCGCTCGGCGGTCACGCCTCCGCGCGCGCGGCTGATCTCGGCCAATGGCGTCACCGCGACACCATCGCCGTTCAAACGCGGCGCCCGGCGCGCCGTCTCGACGAGAAGCCCCGGCGCACTGGCAAGCGCGGGAGAGAGAGGCGGGAGACGGAACAGCGTCCAGCGCGGCGCAAGCCCGACCACCACGACCCCGCGTGGCAACAGCCAGGCGAGCATCGCCGCCTCGCCATAATTCTCATCGGCGACATAAAGGGCGCCACTCGCCTCGCGCGCCGCTTCGATCTCCTCCGCCCAGGCGCGCCAGCCGGCGAGGCGCGCGAGTGTCGGATCAAATTGGCGCGGGAGGGGGAGGGGGGCCGCGATCGCCTGCCAATAGACGATCCCTCCGAGCACGAAGCCGAGCGCTGCCGCCGGCACCATCAACCGCCGCCCGCCCCCCCCGAGTGCGGCGACCGCGGCCAGTGCCGCCGGATAGCACACCGCCGGCCAATTCGCCTGCACCCGGTCGCCGAGCGCGTGTTCGACGAAAACCAGCCCCGGCACCACGGCGAGCGCGAGCAGAAGCCCGTGGCCAGCCTCGCGCGTCTGCCAGAATTGCCGACCCGCGAGCCATACGCCGGCAACCGCGAGAGGAAAGATCAGCGGCGTCGCGAGACCCGCTTGGCCGGCGATCAGTTCGCCGAGATAGCGGAACCCCGGATGAAAGGCGGCGTTTCGCCCGCCCTGCTTGAGGAAACTCGCCCATCCGTGTTCGGCGTTCCACGCAAATGTCGGCGCGAACAGGGAAGCGCTCAGCCCCGCCCCGCCCCAAATCGGCCAGCGCCGGAGCCAGGGCCGCAGTGAAGGCACGGCCAGGAGCCAGGCGCCGGCGCCGAGGAAGAGCAGAAACGCCGTATATTTGCTCGCGAGCGCCAACCCGCCGAAAACCCCGGCAAGGAGCCACCAATACCCGAGGCCGCTCGCGGCAAACCGCGCGAGCGCCCAAAACGCCGCCGTCCAGAACAGCAAAAGCGGCGTATCTGGCGTCATCGTCACGGCGCCGGCGGCCATCAACAACGTGGCGTTGAACAACAGCGCGACCCGCGCCCCGGCGTCGGGCAATAGCGCCTCCGTCGCGCGCGCGAGAAAAATCGAGCCGAGCAAGGCCGAGACGGGCGCGAGCAAGCGCACGCCGAGGGCTGACGGGCCGGCCAGGAAAACGCCGAGGCGTATGAAGAGCGCGACCATCGGCGGATGATCGAGATAGCCCGGCGCCAAGGCCCGCGACCAGACCCAGTAATAGGCCTCATCGGGCGAGAGCGGCAGGCGCGCGGCAACCCAGAGGCGGATCGCCGTCAAGACGAGGAGGAGGGGGAAAAAAAACGGGGAAAGCGAGGAGGGCGGGCCCTCGACTGCGCCCGGGACGATGCCCCTCGATCCTGCTTCCGTCATCGCGCGCGCCAGACCAGGGTCGCCGAAATGGCGTAATTCCACACCACGGCGACCACCGCGCCGGCGGCGCCGGCGACGGTGAGCGAGTTATGGTCTTCGTAAAGCGTGCGCGCGATACCGAGATCGGCGATGGCGCCGATCCCGCAAAACAGCATGAACAGCGTAAGACCGCGCCAGAGCCGCGCACCGCGCAGACGCTGATCGCGATAGGTGAGGGTATTGTTGAGCTGAAAATTCACCGCCATCGCGACGACGGTCGCGATCGACTGGGCGAGCGAGAATCCGAGTCCCATCCCGCGCCCGAGCGCAAGTGTGACGAGATTGGCGACGACACCGATCAGTCCGACCCCGGCAAAGGCGATGAAGCGGAGAGGTACTGCGCCGTGCAGCAAGCGATCGATCAAAAGCCCGGCGAATTGCGCGAGCACCAGCGCGTCGAGCTTGCTCTCGCCGAATTCGCGGGCGCGAAATTCGAACGGAATTTCGACCACGCGCAAGGGTGGCCGCGCGTTGAACAGGAGATCGAGCAGAATCTTGAAGCCGCTGCCGGCGAGATGCGGCGCGATCTTCTCGAAGCGGGCGCGCCGCATCATGAAAAACCCGCTCATCGGATCGCTGACCCGGGTGGGCAGGAACCATTGCGCGAAACGGATGCCGAGCCGCGACAGGCGCTGGCGAAAACCGCCGGCGAGACCGCCAGCCCCGCCGCCTTCGACATAGCGGCTGCCGACCGCGATATCGCCATCCCCGGCCGCGAGTCGCGACAGCATGACGGGAAGGCGGGTTTCGTCATGCTGCATGTCGCCATCGATCACGGCGACGAACTCGGCGGAGGACGAAAGCGCCCCCTCGATCACCGCCGAGGACAGGCCACGCCTTCCGATACGGCGGAGACAGCGGATGCGCGGATCGTAGGCGGCGATCTCTCGCACCAGGGCCGCCGTGCCATCGGGGCTGTTGTCATCGACGAATACCGCCTCCCAGGCGATGCCGCGAAGGGCCGCCTCCAATCGCGCGATCAGCGGGGCGACGTTGGCGCGCTCATTATAGCACGGAACGACGACGGTGAGCCGCGCGGGCAGGGTCGAGGGAGGGGGCATGGCGGTGGCGGGCGGGATCAGAGCGGAACGCCGGTCAGGGAACGGCTGGTGCGAATGGTTTGCAGGGTCTGCACGCGGCTTACGCGCTCCAAGCCGATCAGGCGCTCGGTGAGCTGGTTTTCATGCGCGGCATCGCGTGCGACGAGTCGCAGCAGAAAATCGCCGCCGCCCCTGATCATATGGCATTCCCGCACCTCCGGCCAGCCGCCGACGAGAGTCTCGAATTCGGCCAGCACCGCCTCTTTCTGGCTGTCGAGGCCGACGATCGCGAAAAAGATGATCTGCCACCCGAGGCGCAAGGGATCGATATCGGCATGATAGCCGCGAATGAACCCGGCCTCCTCCAGCCGGCGCACCCGGCGCAGGCATGGCGGCGGCGAGAGGCCGGTGCGGCTCGCCAGATCGACATTGGTGATACGGCCATTCTCCTGCAGTTCTGCCAGGATCCGGCGATCGATGGCGTCGATCGCGGGGGGCTCGGCGGGTGTCGGGTCAGCAGGTGGCATTTTCATGGCGTCGGCTTCCATCCGAACGCCCGCGGGCGTTTCCTCGATCTCGGTCGCGGCGAAAGAATATTACGTTGACGGGGAAGGGCAAGGGGGCGCATCAACCGAAAGGCGCATGATTGCTTGCTTCCCACCCAGGGGGATCGATATTGTCCTTGTTCGACAGAAACAAGGCATGCGACCCGGATGAACGACCCCGCGACATCTCCCCTTTCCGCCCCCCTTCTGATCATCGGCGCGGGGCCGGCCGGCTATACCGCCGCGATCTATGCCGCGCGTGCCGGGCTCGCCCCGGTTCTGGTGCGCGGCCTGCAGCCTGGGGGCCAGCTTACCATCACCACCGATGTCGAGAATTATCCCGGCTTTGCCGAGACCGTCCAGGGGCCCTGGCTGATGGCGCAGATGGAGGCGCAGGCGGCCAAGGTCGGGGCGAGGCTCGTCGATGACATCATCAGCGCGGTCGATTTCAGCCAGTTCCCGTTTCAGGCCCGCGGCGATGGCGGGGCAGAATACCGCGCCGAGGCGGTGATCATCGCAACCGGTGCCGAGGCGCGCTGGCTCGGTCTTCCTTCCGAGAAGCGGCTTTCCGGGTTTGGCGTCTCCGCCTGCGCGACCTGCGATGGGTTTTTTTTCCGGGGCAAAGATGTCGTCGTCGTCGGCGGCGGCAATACCGCGGTCGAGGAAGCGCTTTATCTCACCCATCACGCCGAGCGCGTCACCCTGATCCATCGCCGCGACCAACTCCGCGCCGAGCGCATTCTCCAGGAGCGGCTTTTCGCCCATCCCAAGGTGCGGATACTCTGGAACAGCGTCGTCGAGGAGATCCTCGGCGGCGGCCAGCCGGAGACGGTGCGCGGTGTCCGGCTCCGCGATACCGAGACCGGGGTGCTCTCGGAATTGGCGACCGACGGTGTCTTCATCGCCATCGGCCACACCCCGAACACCGCGATCTTCAGCGGGCAGATCGCGATGGACGCCGAGGGCTATATCGTGACCACGCCGGGCAGCACGCGCACCTCGCGCGCCGGCGTGTTCGCCGCCGGCGACGTCCAGGACAAGATCTTCCGCCAGGCCGTCACCGCTGCCGGCAGCGGCTGCATGGCGGCGCTGGAGGCGGAGAAATTCCTCGCCGCCCGTCCCGTGGCATCGAGCCGTGAAGCCGCCTGACGATGGAGCGCATGAGAGAGGGCGGACATGAGCGGGCTGGTCGCCGGGCGGCTGAAAATGGCGCGAGCTTTGTCCAGAGTGTCCGGCACGGGCCCGGCGGCGGAGGAATTTTGACCATGGATTGGGACAAATTGCGGGTGTTTCATGCCGTTGCCGAGGCCGGCAGCTTCACCCATGCCGGCGATACGCTCAATCTCAGCCAGTCTGCGGTTTCACGGCAGATTTCGGCGCTGGAGGAAGCGCTGCAGGTGCCGCTGTTCCATCGCCACGCGCGCGGCCTGATCCTCACCGAGCAGGGGGAAAGCCTCAACCGCACCGTGCGCGAGGTCTTCGCCAAACTCGCGATGACCGAGGCCCTGCTCACCGAAAGCAAGGAAAAGCCGGCCGGGCGGCTCAAAATCACCACCACCGTGAGCTTCGGCGCCTCCTGGCTCGCGCCCCGGCTACAGGGTTTTCTTGAGGCCTATCCCGATGTCACGGTGAGCCTCCTGCTCGATGATACCGACCTCGATCTCGCCATGCGCGAGGCCGATGTCGCGATCCGCATGCACCCGCCGAAGCAGCCCGATCTGGTGCAGCGCCATTTGATGTCGATGCATTGGCATGTCTGCGCCTCTCCGGCGTATCTCGAAAAATTCGGCACCCCGCGCAGCGTCGATGATCTCGACCAGCATCGGCTGGTTATGTTCGGCGATTATCACCCGCCGGTCGCCGATATCAACTGGCTGGCGCAGGCCGGACGGCGCGATGGCAGCCGGCGCAAACCCCTCCTCGAAGTCAACAGCCTGCACGCGATGCTGCTCGCCATCCGCTCCGGGCTCGGCATCGGCGCCATGCCCGATTACCTCGCGACCGAGACCGAGGACGTGGTCCGCATCCTGCCGGAGCTGAAATCCCCGACCGTCGACGTGTTCTTCGTCTATCCCGAGGAGTTGCGTCATTCGAAGCGGGTCGCGGTATTTCGCGATTTCCTGCTCGCCCGTCTCGCCGAAATGGCGTAGGCGGCGGAAAACGGCATCCATGCTGCCATGATATGCGCACCCGGCATGGATGCTGCCCTGATTTTGCCATGGCGGCGGCGGCGGAAAACGGCATAGTTTCCCAACGCGCCGCCGATTCAACCCGTGGTGTGGGCTGAGAAAGCCCCTCCGGGGCGCGGCGGCGATACCCGGCAGTCCCGCCGGGTTGCCCGGAAAGACACCCCCCTTCGTCGTCCGGGTGTGAAGCCTCCCTGTGACTGCCCCGCCGGGCGCGATCCTGGCGGGGCTTTTTCTTGAGGCCCCTGACCGTGCTGTTTTCGTCGCTGTGATTACGGCGTTTTCGCAACCTTCTCGGCCATGCCGCCCGGCGCTTCGGCGAGATGGTCGAAGTGTCGGCGATAGGTGCCGAGCCCCTGCGTCTGCGAGCGGAGTTCGATGATCAGCCCGTGCAGTTCGATCTCCGGCACCAGCGCCTCCACCTCGTCCCAGCCCGGCCAGCCGGGTTTTTCGGCATAGCCCAAAATCCGCCCGCGCCGTGACGACAACAGCCGCTGCGCGCTCGAGGTGAATTCGTTCGGGAGCGCGATCGCGATGTGCTCGACGGGTTCCAGCAGCACCGGGTCGGCCTCCGGAAGCGCCTCCTGGATCGCCATCCGGGTTGCCGTCTTGAACGCCATGTCGGAACTGTCGACGGCGTGGAAGCCGCCATCGACCAGGGTCACCTCGACATCCACCACGGGATAGCCGTAGACGCCTTTTTGCAGCGTCGCCTCCGCCGCGTCGGCGACCGCGGGGATGAACTGGCGCGGCACCGCCCCGCCGACGATCTTGTCGGTGAACAAAAACCCCTCGCCACGCCCGCGCGGGGCGATATCAAGCGTCACGTCGGCGAACTGGCCATGGCCGCCGGTCTGGCGCTTGAAGCGGGCATGGCGATGCACCGGGCGGCGGATGGTCTCTTTGAAGGCAACGCGCGGCCGGTGTGCCACGAGCCGCAGGTTATACGCCTTGGCAAGACGGTCGAGTACCGCGTTGAGATGGATCTCGCCCTGGCCATGCAGCACCGTCTCGCCGGTCTCGGGATTGTGCGCGATGGTCAGCGCCGGATCCTCCTCGGCGATTTTTTGCAAGGCGCTTGAGAGTTTCACATCGTCTTTGCGGTCCTCGGTCGCGATGGCGAGGGCATGCACCGGCGCGGGCGGTGTCGGCCAGGGAAGCGGGATGCCGCCATTCGCGCCCAGCACGCTCCCGGTGACGGCCGCCTCCAGCCGTCCGAGGGCGACGATGGCGCCGGGCCCGGCCACGGCAATCTTCTGCATCTCATCGCCGATAAAGCGCTGCAGGCCGCCGAGCCGCATCCCCGAAAGCGTCATGCCGTCGCGGATCTCGCCGCGCCAGACGCGGGCGAGCGAGAGCTTGCCGGCATGACCCGCGTGAACCGTCTTGAACACCTGCGCCAAGGCGTCCCCCGGGGTTTCCTCCGCGGGTGTGATGCCGCGCCGGCGCGCGGTTTCCGCCGGCAGTGGCGCATCGTGGCGGAGCGCCTTCCACAGGCGGCGCACACCCTGGCGCGGCTCGGCGGCACCGAACAGCACCTCGGCGATGGCGCCATTGGCCTGATCGCGGCGCAGTTGCGCGAACACTTCGTCCGGCGTCGGCACCACATCCTCGAGCAGTTTTTCCAGAAATGCATCATCGTGATCGGCGAGCGCTTCGAGAAGGCCGGTTCGCGCCTCCTGCTCGCGCGGGGCGACCTCCGAGGGCATGGCGATCAGTTCCGAAGCCTCGCCCGGGCGATAGCGCCAGGCGCGCTCGCTCGCGACATCGACATAGCCGGTGATCCGCTCACCGGCGCGGATCGGCACTTCGCGCAGCACCAGCGGCCGGGGGCAGAGCGGCTGCAGGGCCGCGAGGCTGTCGCGCACGCGGCCGGTGAAACCATCGATACGGTTGAAAAACACGAGATACGGCACCCCGGCTTCGGCCAGGGCGCGGAAATAGGGGGCGGCGGCGCGCGCACGCGCGGGGTCGGGATCGACGACCAAAACGGCGAAATCGGCAACCGCCAGCGCCGCTTCGGTGTCATGGAAAAATTCGATCGAGCCGGGACAATCGAGCAGCGTCCAGCTCTCGCCGAGATAGGTCGCACCACCCAGTTGCAGCCCCACCCCGCGCGCGCCACGCGATCGTCTGAGCGGCGTCTCGGCAAGCGCGAGCAAGGCTTCGAGCAACGTGGTCTTGCCGACCCCGAACGGGCCGATCAGAGCGCAGGAGCGGGAAACGGCCTCATCGGACATATCACCCCCCAAAGTTCTATTGAGACGATCCTCGGCCCAATCGCATCCGCAATGCAAGTCCTTCCGCGTGCAGCGCCACTCTTGCACCGCAAGTCTGGCTTGGCCATTCTCGTCCGCCTCAAGCCTTCCTTGCGTGCGAAGGGAACATCATGCGCCGCCACAAGATCGCCGCCATTCCCGCCGATGGCATCGGCCCGGAAGTCATTCATGCCGGGCTGGAGGTGTTACAGACCCTCGCCGCCCGCGATGGCGGCTTCGCCCTCGATGTCGAGACGCTCGATTGGGGCTCGGCCCGCTATCGCAGGCTCGGCGCGCTGATGCCCGAAGATGGGCTGGCGCGGCTCCGCGGCATGGATGCGATCTATTTCGGCGCCGTCGGCGCGCCGGACGTGCCCGATCACGTCACGCTCTGGGGCTTGCGCCTGCCGATCTGCCAGGGCTTCGACCAATATGCCAATGTCCGCCCGACGCGCATTCTGCCCGGCGTCACATCGCCGCTCGCCGGCGTCTGTCCGAGCGATCTCGACTGGGTGATCGTGCGGGAAAATTCCGAGGGCGAATATGCCGGCAATGGCGGGCGGACGCATCGCGGGCTGGCCGAAGAAGTCGCGACCGAGGTCGCCATTTTCACCCGCGCCGGGGTCAGTCGCATCATGCGCTTCGCCTTCCGCCTCGCCGCGTCCCGCCCGCGCCGGCACCTCACGGTGGTGACGAAATCGAACGCCCAGCGTTACGGCATGGTGATGTGGGACGAGATCGCCGCTGAGACGGCGGCCGAGTTTCCGACCGTCACCTGGGACAAGGAATTGGTGGACGCGATGACGACGCGGATGGTGCGCCGCCCGGCCTCGATCGACACCGTGGTCGCAACCAACCTCCACGCCGACATCCTCTCCGATCTCGCCGCCGCCCTCGCCGGCTCGCTCGGCATCGCGCCGACCGGCAATATCGACCCCGAGCGCCGCTTTCCCTCGATGTTCGAGCCTATTCACGGCTCCGCCTTCGATATCACCGGCAAAGGCATCGCCAATCCGGTCGGCAGTTTCTGGAGTGCCGCGATGATGCTCGACCATCTCGGCGAAGGGGCGGCGGGGAAAGCGCTGATGACCGCGGTCGAGCAGGTATGTGCGGCCGGGATCGTGACCCCTGATCTCGGCGGCAAGGCGACCACCGCGGAGGTGACCAAAGCGGTGTGTGCGGCGATCGCGGGCGCAAACGCGGCCGGATAGAAGCGGCCTCCGATCTGATCGAAAGCGGCCCGGATAGGCTTCAGGCCGCTTTCGCCGTCTTCCGTTCACGCAGGAACTGGAAGAATTCGCGCCCTTCGCGCAGCCGGCGCATCATCATTTGCGGGCTGGTCAGCATCTCGCCGACGATGGCGGCGATTTTCGGCGCGCGGAAGTAGAATCGCCGATAGAACGCCTCGACATTCTCGAACATCTCGGTGTGCGAGAGATGCGGATAATGGAGGGGCGCGATCTGGATGCCGTGCTCGTCCACCAGCTCGGCGTGGGAGGCATCGAGCCAGCCGTTTTCCACCGCCTGGGCGTAAAGCTCGGTGCCGGGATAGGGCGCGGCGAGCGAAACCTGCAACGTGTGCGGATTGACTTCGAGGGCGAAGCGGATGGTCTCCTCGATGGTCTCCTTGGTCTCGCCGGGAAGGCCGAGGATGAAGGTCCCGTGGATGGTGATGCCGAGTTCGCGGCAATCGCGCGAAAACCGCTTGGCGACCTCGATCCGCATGCCCTTCTTGATGTTGTGCAGGATCTGCTGATTGCCGCTCTCATAGCCGACGAGAAGGAGG
>JAKAQU010000080.1 GCA_021819535.1 Pseudomonadota bacterium
GATCTCGGAAAGACGCTTTATCTGTTCGATGCCGCAGGGCGGGAGGTGAAACGTCTCGACCACCCCTCCGCGATCGCCGGCCTCGCTTTCGATGCCAAGGGCAAACGCATCGCCGCCGCCCATTACAACGGCGTGAGCCTCTGGTTCATCGCCTCGAAAACGGACAATCCGCGCCGGCTCGACTGGAAGGGCAGCCACACCGCGCTCGCGCTCTCGCCCGACAATGACGCGGTGGTGACGGCGATGCAGGAGAACGCGCTCCATGGCTGGCGGCTTTCCACCGGCGAGCATATGCGCATGAGCGGCTATCCCGCCAAGACGCAATCGCTTTCTTTCAGCCGTGGCGGCAAATTTCTCGCGACCTCCGGCGCCGAGACGGTGGTTTTGTGGCCGTTCACCGGCGGCGGGCCGACCGGCAAGGCGCCGCTGGAACTCGCCGGCGGCGATAGCGTGCTCTGCACCCGGGTCGCCTGCCATCCCCTCCATGAGATGGTCGCCGCCGGTTTCGCCGATGGCCTCGTCATCCTCGCCAATATCGAGTCCGAGCGTATCCTCCCGATCGCATCCCCCGGACGCGGCGCGATCTCAGCGCTCACCTGGAGCCCGGATGGCGCCCATCTCGCCTTCGGCACCGAGACCGGCTTTGCCGCCCGCATCGATCTTTCGAAGCGTTAGGAAACTCGCGAAGGATGTATAGGGAAAGATCTTCTTTTTCTGAAGAAAAAGAAGCAAAAAGACTTTTGTTCCGCCCTCTCGGAGCAGCCATTCCCCGGAGCAGGCAGTGCCGCAGGCACTGCCCAACGAATAGAAGATTTTCTTAAATAAGAGCTGTTTTTTCTTTACTTGGAGAGCCATCATGGAAAAAATCACCAAAGGCGGCCTCGGCATGGACCGGCTCGGGCTCGGCACATTCCGCCTTCAGGGCGATGCCTGCCGCACCGCCGTGACGACGGCGCTGGCCCTCGGCTACCGCCATATCGACACCGCCGAGATGTATGCCAACGAGGCCGAGATCGGCGCCGCGATCGCGGCATCGGGGGTCGCCCGCGACGATCTCCACATCACCAGCAAGGTCTGGTGGGAGCATCTGACGCCCGATGGCATCCGCCGCGCCTGCGAGGCCAGTCTCGCCGCCCTCCGGCTCGATCATCTCGATCTCTATCTCATCCACTGGCCGGCACCGAGGATGGATTTGCCGGCGGCGCTGGCGGCGATGACGCGGCTCCGGGAAGAGGGGCTGACACGCGCGATCGGCGTCTCCAATTTCCCGACAGCACTCCTCCGCCAATCGGTGGAGGAAATCGGGGCGCCGATCGTCTGCAACCAGGTCGAATATCATGTCCTGCTCGACCAGTCGGCAGTGCTCTCTTACGCTCGCGCGAAGGGATTGTTCATCACCGCCTATTGCCCGCTCGCCCAAGGGGGCCTGGCCGAGCATCCGACGCTCGCCGAAATCGCCCAGAAACACGACGCGACACCGGCGCAGGTGGCCCTCAAATGGCTGCTCGATCAGCCCGGCATCGCCGCGATCCCGAAAGCCGGGCGGCGCGAAAGCCAGGAGGCCAATCTCGCCGCATGGAAGGTCACGCTCGATGACGACGACCGCGCCGCCATCGCCGCCCTCCCGAAAACTCAACGCAAGGTCAACCCGCCCTTCGCGCCGAAATGGGATTAGACAGATAAGAACAGAAGAAAGTTTCTTTTTATGGAGAAAAAGAAACAAAAAAAAGACTTTCTTATCTTATAATAGCCTCTTATCGTGCCCTGCGAATTGATGTTCACGCGTGTTTATTAAAAAACGAATCATAGGAATTTAATTTCCGCTATTTTTGTTGTAATATTTGTCTCTTTTTTGTGCTATACCTGCCAACGAACTCATGTATCTATTTAATATATCATTAGCTTCGGCTTCCGTTATTTTTCCCCGATCTACCTCTTCAGAAACCTAACTCCTTTTTGCAGTAAGCGCATAGATAAGGTCCATATAGCGATAACCAGATTGCTGGTAAACGTGTATGATCCGCGAATTTGAGCATATTGCCGAAGCCAAGTAGCTTGGCAATTCGCCTGCCAAACGTTTATTTCGGCATTCAATTATTGCAGCTCTTGCCTCAGTTTCAGCAAGTGCTATTGCCTGCGCGGATCCTGGCGCTGTTGTAAACCCAGTCCACTGATTGGGGGAAGAAAAATTGTAGGGAATTTTTGGTGAAGCCTGCTGAGGTAAAGAATTGAGCGACAAGCCTGCCGTAGTCAAACCTGCCGTGATAAGCAAAAGCGTGGGCGATAGCAGGTAACCAACGACAGACAGCATGATGGCAAGCAGAGAGGTTCCAATGCCCGCGGCGCTCTTACCGACGATCCCCCTGATCAAGCCGACGATCGCACAAATCCCTGCCAAAGGCACGAATACGATGGCGAAGGCAAAAATCCCTATAATTCCAAAAATACACCCAAATATTCCAGCGAGAACCCCCTTCATCGGACTGCCTCCTCTCTCCAAGAAAAGAGATTTCGCCTCAATTTGGGATTAGCCGTTTCGCCACGAACGACAATTTTAAAAAGGGTCGTCAGATTGGGTTGATGGTATCAAGCTGCTTCTCTGGCCTCAAGCGATTCTCGTAGGTCACTCGCTCCTCATCGCGGTGGGCTCATGGCCGCCGCACGAAGGGGTCCGAAGGACGAGGCATTTCAATCTGTCTCTCGACCTTTGGGGACATTGCCCCCGTTGGCTTCAGACTCTGAAACGGCAGTGCCTCAGGCACTGCCGTTCCGAACAAAAGTATTCGCTAAACGACCGATCAGCCGCCGAGCGCTTTGATCAGAGTGTCGGCCTTGGGGTTTTTGGCCTTGCCGGCGATGATGTCCTGCGCCGTCACCGCTTGGCCGTAATAAGCCTTGTCATAATCGGGGGCTTGCGACACGTCCGAGCCCGCAAGCGAGAGCCCGCCGAACGCCCCCTCCGATTTCGACCATACGACCACATCGGCGCCGGTGATCTGGTCTTGCGTCGCCGTGTTGAGATCGGCGAGAGCAAGCCCGCCCTGCGCCTTGAGCGTGAAGGTGCTGGTCTGAAGCAAGCTGTTCAAGGCCTTGTCGGTCATGACGAACATCACGACGGCGCTTTCCTCCATGCCGATCTGCACGCCGAGCGAGATCGAGGTCGAATCATAGAACGCCGGATCGCTCCAGCCGCTCGCCGTCCGCTCCAAAAGCACACCCTTGCCATGCGAGGCGCCGATCCCGATCCCGCCCTTGATCATGTCGGGGAAAATGACCACCGCCTTGGCCTTCTGCAAAAGCGCCGGCGCCTTGGCCGCCGCCGCCGTCTTCATCACGCCGACGGTGTGGGTCGCGCCGTCGACCAGGCTCTGCTCGTCGCTCGTGGCCGGCTTGTCAGGCACGCTCGTGCCGAACTGCCCGCACCCGGCGAGGGTGAGGGCACTGACCATGGCCAGCGTGGTGGGACGAATACCCTTGATCATGCGAAATTCCCTATCTCTGTTGTGACGTCGTTTTGTATGACGAATGAACGTCGCGCCAGACGAAGGTGACGCCGGCGCGAAGAGGGGCGGGCAGACCCTAGAAACTTCGTGCAGCCGAGGCAACCCTCGCGGCCGCCTCCACCGCGCCCGCCATTCACATCCGCGTGGGGAGAATGAAGCGCCGGCATTTTGCGCCTCTCGCCGCCGCCATGCTAAATCGCCCCGACATGGGATATTGGGGCAAGATCATCGGCGGCGTCGCCGGGTTCGCGGTCGGCGGCCCGTTCGGCGCCGTGCTCGGTGCCGCCCTCGGCCACGCCGCCGACAGCGGCGCGATCAGTGTCGGGGCGAACGGCCTCAGGGGCCAGGGTACGCGCTTCAACCCGCTCAACCCGGCCCGCATCGCCGCCCTCCTCGGCCGGCGCGAGCAGCTATTCGCGATCACCGTCGTCGTCCTTGCCGCCAAGCTCGCGAAATGCGACGGCCCCGTGGTCCGCGCCGAAATCGACGCCTTCCGCCAGCATTTTCGCATCCCGCCCCAATCCGTCCGCGATATCGGCCGCCTCTTCGATCAGGCGCGCGACAGCCCCGAGGGGTTCGAGCCCTATGCCGATCAGCTCGGCGAAAGCTTCGCCAGCCATCGCGGCGTCCTCGAAGACGTGCTCGTCGCCCTCTTCGCCATCGCCCGCGCGGATCGCCCAATCAATATGGCCGAGACCGAGTTTCTCGCCCGCGTGCATCAGGGCTTCGGCCTCGGCCGCGCCGCCTGGGAACGGGCGAGCGGCATCCATCCCGGCCGTGCCGACAGAGCCCCCCGCTTCGAGGACGAGGATAGCCCCTATGCCCTCCTCGGCGTCAGCCCCGACGCCAGCGACCAGGAAGTCCATCTCGCCTGGCGTCGCCTGATGCGCGAAAACCACCCCGACAGCCTCGCCGCCCGCGGCGTGCCGCCCGAATTCATCGCGCGCGCGAGCGAAAAAGCGAGCCGCATCAACGCCGCCTGGGACCGCATCAAGCGCGAGCGCGGCCTGTGAGCCTCTGGATCGAAGACCGTCCAAGCCCCAATCACGACGCCCGCCCGGACGCGACCCCGATCGACATGATCGTGCTCCACTACACCGGCATGCCGAGCGCGGAGGCAGCCCTCACGCGGCTCGCCGATCCCGCCGCCGAGGTCTCCGCCCATTATGTCGTCGCCGAGGATGGGCTGATCTGGCGCATGGTGCCGGAAGGGCTGCGCGCCTGGCACGCCGGCGTCTCCTACTGGCGCGGCGCGACCGACATCAACGCGCGCGCGATCGGCATCGAAATCGTCAATCCCGGACACGACGGCGCCTATCCGCCCTTTCCCGTCCTGCAACTCGCCGTGGTCTGCGATCTCTGTCTCGACATTCTCTCGCGCCACGAAATCCCGGCGCGCAACATCGTCGCCCATTCCGACATCGCGCCCGAACGGAAGCGCGATCCTGGGGAAAAATTCGACTGGGAGGGATTGGCACGGAACGGCGTCGGCCTGTGGCCGGAGGGGGTGCCCGATCTCGGCACCGGCGGCATCGTCCGCGACGCCGCTAATCTCCGCGAGGTGCGCGCCGCACTCGCCGAAATCGGCTATCGCGTCGCACCGGAGGGAGCGCTCGATCCCGCGCTGTCGGCCGTGCTCCGCGCCTTCCAGCGCCACTGGCGGCCCGAGGAAATCACCGGCCAGGCCGACGCCGGAACCCTGGCCCGGCTCCTCGCCGTGGTCGGGATGGTGGGATAAAGCTAGGGAAAGACGTTCTTTTTTGAAAAAAAGAACCAAAAAATTTTTATTCGTTGGGTAGTGCCTACGGCACTGCCCCTCCGAGGAAACCAGCCACTCCGAGGAAGCGGAAAGAAAATTCGCGTCAAAGCCCCTCTGCCATCAGCCCGGGCAGGCTCGCGCGGTCGATTTCGAGCACGCGATCGGCACGGATCAGATGGTGCGCAAGGTCGATATCGGCGAGGCCGAGACCCGGAACCTCAACCCCGGCGCGAAGCGCGTGGCCGGTGAAGATCATGCCGCAGACCGCGGCAGTCGCGGCGCCGGCATCGAGCGGATTCCAGCAAAACCCCCGCCGCAACGCGCCCGACAGGATGAATTCCCGCGCAGCGGATGGCAGCGCCATGCCGACGACCGCGACCCGCCCGGCAAGCCCGCGCGCGGCAACGGTTTTCGCGGCCCCGACCGCGCCGTTCTCGCCAAACGCGAGAATGCCGCCGAGATCGGGAAAAGCCTCGATCACATCCCCGGTCATGCGGGCACTCGCGCTAAGATCGAAGCCATCGGGAAAACGGGGTGCGGCCAACGACATCGCCGGGAAATGCGCCTTCTGATAGGCGATCGCGGCCTCTGCCCAGGCGGAATGGGCCGGCATCGCCAACGCTCCGACAAAAATGACATATTTCCCCTGCCCGCCCATCTCCCGCGCCAGCGCTTCCATCTGGCGCGCGCCGAACGCGGCGGGATCGACCGGCTCGATGTCCCAGGCATGGGGATCGAGCCCCTTTCCCTGAAGCGTGACGACGAGAATTCCGGCATCCCGCGCCGCCTGCACGAGCGGGGCCAGCCGCGCAACCTCGAGCGGCATCAGGCCAATGGCGTCAGCGGTCTCACTTTTGCCGTCGATCACCGCCTGCATCAGCGCCGCCTGGCGCGCCGCATCAGGCCGCTCGGGGCCGATCAGGCTGGTGTTGAGAAAAAACCCCTGGCCGCCCTGGCGCAGGCCCTTTTCCATCAAATCGGACCAGGCCGTGCCCATCACATCGGTGATCATGACGAGCCGTTTCTGATGCATCTGCGCCCGCGCCGGGCGGAGCGCCGCCGTGAGGCCGGCAAAACCGATCAGCCCGAGTGCGGCGCGGCGATGCATTGAGAGTGTTCCATTGTTCGCGAAGAAAATAATGATCGGGGAAACCGGGTGCGCGCGCAAGATGCATCGACCGCCGCGGTGACGATCTTGCCATCGTCATCGGCGACCTGCATCTTCAATCGCCAAAACCGAGGGAGAATGGCAGGTGAGAGCGCGGGAAAACGAATTCGGCCAGCCGCTCGGCGACCCCCTTCCCGGCTGGACGCCGCGGCCGCACCCGCCGGCGCAGGCGATCGAAGGCCGTTTTTGTCGGATCGAGAAGCTCGACCCGGCGCGCCATGGCGATGATCTCTTCGCCGCCGACCGCCTCGCGCCCGATGCGCGCGACTGGACCTATCTCGGGGCCGAGCGGCCAGCGGGGCGGGAGGCGTTCCAGGCCTGGCTCGAAACCTGCGCCAAGCCCTGGCAAGAGACGCATGGCGATCCGCTGTTCCACGCCATCGTGCGGCAAGATGGCCGCGCCGCCGGGCTTGCCGCCTATCTCCGCATCGATCGCGGCAATGGCGTGATCGAAGTCGGGCATATTCTCTTCACCCGCCCCCTCCAGCGCCAACCCGCCGGGACGGAAGCGATGTTCCTGATGATGCGCCGCGCTTTCGATGAACTCGGCTACCGGCGCTATGAATGGAAATGCGACCATCTCAATGCGCCCTCGCGCCGCGCCGCCCTGCGCTACGGCTTCCGCTTCGAGGGCATCTTCCGCCAGGCCGTGGTCTATAAGGGGCGAAGCCGCGATACCGCCTGGTATGCCATCACCGATCAGGAATGGCCGCCCGTGCGCGCCGCCTTTTCGGCTTGGCTGGATGCGGAAAATTTCACCCCGTCCGGCGAGCAGCGTCGCCCGCTCGCGGCGTTTCATGCGCCGGCAGCGTCCCGAGATACGCAACCAACGGCGCCATGATCTGGAGCAGCATATTGTCCCACGAAAACCGCGCCGTGATCTCTCGCGCGCGCGCGATGAACTCGGGCCGCCGCTTGGGCGGGTTTTCCTGCACCTCGCGCACCACGCGATAGAGGCTTTCGGTCGAGAACGGGTCGAAATAAAGACACGCCTCACGGCCGATCTCGGGCAGCGAGGAGCTGAAAGAAGCGATCACCGGTGTCCCCGCCGAGAGGCTTTCCAACACCGGCAACCCGAATCCTTCGAAAAACGAGGGGTAGATCGTCGCCTCGGCGCCGCGCAGCAGCAGAAATTTGTCGAAATCCGAGACGAAGCCGGGAAAGACGATGCGGCCATCGGCAAGGGCTTTTTCGAGAACGGCAGGCGGCGATTGCGTCTCCAAGAGCCAGCCGGCGCGCCCGGCGATGACGACGCGGGTGGTCTCAAGGATTTCCGGAAACAGCGCCAGAAGCTCGAACACGCAGCCGATGTTCTTACGCGGCTCGCGGGTGCTGAGCACCAGGAAATAGGGATCGCCGCCGAAGGGAACTGGCATGTTCGGCGCCTGCACCTCGTACCAGTCCGGCCAGGAGACGCCGTTATAGGCGACGAAGACGCGATCTTCCGGCGCGCCGAGATAGGCTTTCAAATCATCGACCGTCGCCTGCGAGACGCCAAAGGTCAGCGCGTTGGTGCGAAGATCGTCAACGAGGCCTTTCTGGTGGTGGCGGATGTTTTCGATGACGTGGAAATGGGGCGTGATCAGCGTCGAAAGATCGTGATAGAGGCTGCATTCGATGGGAAAGATCTGGGTCACGCGCTTGACCGAGGGATAAAGCCCGATGGTGTGGCGGCGCGTGTCGAGCGGCGGCAGGCGGCCATCCTGCGCCGTGCCGCGAAAAAAATCTCGCAGCAGAAAAACGCCGCTGCTCCGCGCCAGCGCGTCTGCGACGGCGGCGGTGGCGACGCGATGATGCTCATAGAAAAAACGCACTTGGCGCGGCAATCTTTGCAAAAGCGCCCGCGCGAGCCCGGCGGCGGCGACCGGGATGCCGGTCCAATGCTCCTCGAACAAAGGCGAGATGTCGTAATAAAGCTGCCAGCCTCCCGCCGCCAGCGCCGCTTCGATATCAGTGAAGCGCTCGCTCAAGGGCGTATCCGCCGTGGCGCCGCGGTCGATCTCGCCGCCGGCGCCGCGAGGGGGGCCGATTTCACGGCTTGTCGCGCCGGTGGCTCGGCCGCTTTTTCTGGGTGTTGCGGGCGCGATGGCGGTGTTGCGTCGGCCGGGTTTGTTTTCTTCGCCGTACTCGCCGGTTTCTTCGCGGTAATGGCCGGCTTCTTCGCCGTAATGGAAGATAAAGCCGGGGGCGAAGGCGCGAGCGCGGGCGGCGCCGACGCGTCCTCCAGGGTTCGTTGCAGCAGCCGGGCAAGAGCGCGGGCGGAAAGTGTGCCGACGGTATAGAGCCGCTCGCCAAACTGATCATCGGTGGTGATCAGTTTCTCCTCATCGGCGGCAAGGGTGAAACGGTGCCGGAGCGGGGCATCGGGCGTGCTCTCATCATCGTCGGGCGCGACGGCGAGCAAGGCCGCCGGCAGGCCGAGCGCGGCCAGCCGCCGCTCCGTCCATAACCGGTCTGGCGCCGCGGCTTCGAGCCAGACGATTTCGAACAGTGACGCGAGCGCCATCGCGGTCGCGCGGTGGGTGAGGCGGGCGATGAAAAGATGGCGGAGATCGGCCGGGGTTGCGTGAAGAAGCCGGCGGGCGCTTTCGGTCAGGGCGGAAATCTGCCCGATATTGTCTTCGGTTTCGTTGTAGGGGAACAGCACCAGCCGGAATCCGGTCTCGGCGAGGCCACCGGATCGCGCCAGTTTTTCGACGAGATCGGCGACGATGCTGGCGGGATGGGCGAGATTCCACGGCATCATGACCAAGGGCGGCACCGCCGCGCCGCGTTCACGGGCGACCGCGCGGAGAGCGATGACACCACGCCAATCGAGCAGCGCCGGCCCGCCCCCCGCGCGAGGCGCCGCCTCGCGCCAGGCGGTGGGATCGAACTCGGCAAAAGAGCGCACGATGAGGCCGCTCGCGTCACTGCCACGGAGCGGTTTCGCGGCCTGCCCGCTTGGGGGCGGCGACAGATCGGCG
Source organism: Pseudomonadota bacterium (assembly GCA_021819535.1). Taxonomy (GTDB): domain Bacteria; phylum Pseudomonadota; class Alphaproteobacteria; order Acetobacterales; family Acetobacteraceae; genus Acidibrevibacterium. The sequence goes on from JAKAQU010000080.1 coordinate 9,397, forward strand.
ACCGCGAAACGGGCATCCAGGATTTCGTCTGGAATGGCGCTGCCATCGCTCCGGCGCGGCAGAAATCGCTGCCGCTGATAGACCAGCAGCCGCGCCATTGCCGCCGGCACGCGGTTGCCGCCGCCGAAGGGATGATAGGTCGGGGTGAGCGGGCGGGTGAGGCGGTGCTCGGCAAGCACCATGACATTATCGGCGCCCTTCACCACGCGGGCGAAATAGGGCATGCCGAAACGCAAATGGGTGAGGGTGCCGTGTTCGTCCCAGCCGGTGGCACGCGCGATGTGGGCGCGGCTTTCAGGGGTGGAAAAAATCTCCGGCGCCGGCAGGAGAAAGACCGCGCGGCCAAATCTCGCGAGCGCGCTCGCGAAAGCCCCGAGCTGAGCCTCCCAGCCGAACAGCCCCTGGCGCGGGGTGTACTCGGCGAGCGGCACCACGGCCCCCCCCATGGTGTGGTGCCTGAGCGGCGCGCTCGCGATGATAAGGCCGCTCTCGGCGAGCGCCACCGGGGGGGCCACGCCGTCGTCAGCGGCGACGCCGTTCGATTTTAGCGCAATGCTACTGGGAAATTGCTCCATTCAGTAACAAATTTCCACTCTCAAGGGAAAGTCGCGCCTTCGGCACAATCATTGTCTTGCTTCGTGCCGTCGAAATCACAAATCGCGAGGATTCCCCACAAAAAAGAATATACGCGCCATCTCGATCAGTTTATGCATAGAGATC
>JAKAQU010000081.1 GCA_021819535.1 Pseudomonadota bacterium
CGGGTACCCTTTGCCGGCAGCACGCCGAGCGAGCGCGGCCTGGTTTCGCCGGCCGGCAATTCCCAGAGTTCGAGACTGCGATCGGCGGCGATGCTCGGTGGCGCGGTGCTGGCGATGGTGATTTCGCCATGCGCGCCCATTAGCGCCATGAAGAGCGGCCCCTGGCCGTTTGTCGGCGCCAGCGTCGCGACGGCGCGGGGGGCGGCAGGCGGCGGCGTGCGCCAGAGCAGCAGCCCGGCCATGGCGGCGGCGAGGGCCAGGGCGGTGATGGCGCCGGCGCGCCACCAGCGAAGCCGGCGGCGGAGTTGCGCGGCCGCAGGATCGAGGCGCGGCGTCGGCAGGCTGGCGGCGATGCGCTGCCAGAGTTCGGGCGGCGGCGGGGCCGGGGCGATGATGGCGGCGAGGGGGGCGAGCCTTTCCTCCCAGGCGCTGATCGATGCGGCGAGCGCCGGCTCGCGTGATGCCCGCGCCGCGACGTCAGCCCTTGCCGCGGCGTCGAGAGAGCCGAGCACGTATTCGGCGGCGAGGAGGTCGGGGTCGTCGTCGGGCTCACTCATGGTTCGAGGCACTTCTTCAGGGCTTGCAGCGCCCGCCGGATCCAGGATTTGACCGTCCCGAGCGGCTGTTTCGTCGCCGCCGCCAGTTCCTGATGCGAAAGCCCGTCGACGAAGGCGCGCAGAACGAGGCGCCGGCGGTCTTCCTCCAAGGTTTCGAGACAGCGGTGGAGCGCCTTGCCCGCGCTGCTGGAAAGCAGGGCGGAGAGGGCGTCTGGCGCATCGTCGGCGGCGTCGGGGAGTTCGGCGCCGAGCGTCTCCCGGCCATGCCGGCGGACGAGATCGAGGGCGCGATAGCGCACCAGGCTCAAAAGCCAGGTCTCGGCCCGGCCGCGCGTCGCATCGAACTGCCCGGCATTCTGCCAGAGCTGGAGGAACGCCTCCTGCACGGCATCGGCGGCGAGCGAAGATTGGCGGGTGATGCGGAGGGCAACGGCATAGAGCCGGCTTGCTTCTTGTTCGTAAATCCGGCGAAACGCCGCCCGGTCGGCGCCGGCCGCACGCCGGATCAGGGCCGCGAGATCATCGCCGTCCCGGGTATTTTCCTCTGCCGCGGCCGTCGCCGGGGTCATGCCGGCTCTGGTGAGAGACATGGCCGAGCATAACGGGCGGGCACGCCGCGCGGCAAGCGCCATGCCGCCCAGCCCGCGAGCGGCCTGCAAACCTCCGTTACAATAAGACCATCTACTTACGAGAGGCGGTATGCCATAATGGAAATTCATCGTGATCATGATGGACATACGCCGCCGGAGCAGGATCCGATGCACCGGGGGTGTGTTTTTTGGGCTGCCCGTGTTTGGACCGCCAGCGATCGAGCGAGGGATGAGAGGGGATGAGAGGGATGCGAAAGCGGAGATTGGCGGGATGGCTTGGATTGGCTCTGGCGCTGCTCGCCTGTGGCCAGCCGGTACGGGCCGCCGATCAGGCGGCGGCGAAACCCGCCTTGCCGCCCGGCTATGGCGAGGTGCAGGTGACGGTGCTCGGGGTTACGGCGCCGTTTTTTGTTTTTGGCATCGTCGCCCGCCTCGGCCAGGTGCCGGGGGTCGCACATGTCTCCTTCAATCTTCTCCACGGCATCGCCGATGTCACGGTCAAGCCGGGCGCGAACATCACCGATGACGATCTGCGCCACGCGGTGCGCAATGCGTCCTACACCGCCGGGCCGATCAAATGGCTTGCTCATCCGAGCCCGGCGGCGATGCCTGCCGCGACGAAGCAATAACGAGGACGGCAGGAACGTGCCGATGATGGGAGGGCAGGGGCTTACCCGATGGGTGCTCGGGGCGCTGGCGCTTGTGGTCATGCTCGCTTGCGCCATCCCGGCGCGGGCGCAGATCACCTTTCCCTCGGCGTCGCCGATTTCCGCCGGCAACGTGATCGTTCGCGTCCAGCCGACGATGACCCAGGGATCGGGCGGCGCGCAGAGCATTTTCGACGAAAACGTCGTCTTTTATGGCGCGACCCCGAATCTCGCCTTCATTCTCGAAAATCAGTCGGTCATCGCCAATTCCACTAATCTTCTCACCGGCGGGCGGAAGCAGGAAGCGAGCGCGATCGGCTTCGGCGATACCGTGCTCGACACCCGCTACACGATCTACGGTGTGGACGGCGTCGGCTCGACTTTTCGCATCGCGCCCTATTTCGGCATCGACATCCCGACCGGGATGCAGAACGCCAACGCCTTTATGCCGCGTGACATGCAGCCGGGGAGCGGTGACTGGGGCACGCGCGAGGCCCTCACCTCGTCGTGGAACACGCTATACTGGAACGCCCAGGGCTTGATCGGCTATCAGAATTACGCCTCCTCGGGCGGCTTTCAATTGGGCTCGGGCATGATCGCCGACGCGGCCTTCCATTACATGATCTGGCCGCACAATCTCGAAGGCGACGTCGAGGCGGAAACCTTCGCCTCACTGGAGGCGAATTACACCCTGCTTTCGCCGGATCGCTTTCAGGGCGAGCAGGTGTCAGGCACCGGCGGGCAGTTGCTCACTGTCGATCCCGGCGTCATTTACAGCACGCCGAAATATGCCATTGATCTGACGGCGCTGCTGCCGGTGCTGCAGCAGACCAGGGGGATCGGCGGCGCGCGCTATGATTACGGGATCGAGGCGATGTTCCGCTGGACTTTTTTCACTTATCACCACTGGTGAAGACGCGGTGCCCAACGCTGCTTACGGCACCGGCCGGACCAGGCGGCTCACCCAACTCTCTGTCAATTGCACGGAAAATTAAGACGATGCGCTGTTTTTTTGTCTTGCTTCGCCAAGCCCGCGACGCCATCGGCTATGTTATCGCGCTTTTGTTCGTGCTTATGCTCGCCACTCCGGCGCGCGCGCAGATCACCTTTCCGTCCGCCGCCCCCATCTCCGCCGGCAACGTCATCGTCCGCACCCAGCCGACCGCGACCGAGGGATCGGGCGGGGTACAGAGCCTGTACGACGAAAACGTCGTTCTCTATGGCGCCTCGCCGGATCTCACCTTCATTCTCGAGAATAAATCGATCGTTTCCAACTCCGCCGATCTCTTCGCGCGCGGACGAGTCCAGGAATTGAATGCGATCGGCTTCGGCGATACGGTGCTCGACACCCGCTACGTCGTCTATGAACAGGACGGCATCGGCTCGACCTTCCGCATCGCTCCCTACTTGGGCATCGACATCCCGACCGGGATGCAGAACACCAACGATCTGGTGCCGCGCGACCTGCAGCCGGCGAGCGGCGATTGGGGGGCGCGCGCGGCCCTGACCGCGTCATGGCAGACCTTGTTCTGGAACGCGCAGGCGCTGATCGGCTATCAGAACTATGCTGCTTCCGGCGGGTATCAGGCCGGGGGAGGGCTGCTCGCCGATGCCGCGTTCCATTATCTGATCTGGCCCGCCGATCTCGATCGCGAGGTGCCGGCGGAGGTTTTCGCGTCACTGGAGGCAAACTATACTTTGTTTACGCCGGACCGGTTTCAGGGCGAAAACGTCTCCGGCACCGGCGGGCAGTTGCTGACCGTCGATCCCGGCATTCTCTATAGCCGGCCCAAATGGGGGTTTGCGCTGACCGCGCTGCTGCCGGTGTTGCAGCAAACGCGCGGAATCGGCGGCGCGCGTTATGATTACGGGATCGAGGCGGCATTCCGGGTCAATTTCTTCACCTATCACCATTGGTGAGGGCGCGACGCCAACCGTTCGACATGGGGCTTCGCGCTGACCGCGCTGTTACCAGTATTGCAGCAGACCAGGGGAATAGGCGGGGCACGCTATGATTACGGGGTCGAGGCGGCGTTCCGCTATAATTTCTTCACCTATCACCATTGGTGAGGGCACGGTGCCAACCGCTTGATAACGCCGTTGTGACATGGCATTGGCGCGATAAACCCGGCAAGATCGCAGCACTTCGCATGCCGATTTCATCTCCGGGGAGTTCATCGATGCGTCTTCCGCTCTGGCCGCTTCTGCTCGGCGCCGCGCTCCTCGCTGGCTGCGTCGATTACGAGAAACAGGAGGAGGCCTATCTCTCGACCATGGTCGGGCTCTCCGAGGCCGAGCTGATCCAGCGCATGGGCGTGCCGCAGCGCACCTATGAGGCCAACGGGCATAAATTCCTCGCCTATGAGCACCAGAGCGAGAGCTACATGTCCGAAGACGATTTCGGCGGCGGCTTCGGCATGATGGGCATGGGCCCCTACGGCTTCGGCGAGCCCGATTTCGGCGGCGGCGAAGTCGATATCAGCACCTGCCAGACGGTGTTCGATTTGGTGAAGGGCTATGTCCAGTCCTTCTCGCGCCACGGCGATGGCTGCTGATGGCGCTCAGGACGCGGCATCGATCGCCGCATTGAGCGCCCGCACGCCGGCCGCCGGTCCCGCCGGATGCCCCCAGACGGCGCCGATGACGGCGAGGAAATCGGCCCCCGCCTCAACCAGGGGGGCGCAGTTTTCGGCCGTGATGCCGCCGATCGCAACACTCGGCAGTTCCATCAGCTCCGCCCACCAGGCGAGAATCTCAGGGTTGGCGCGCGCCGGCGCCTCCTTGGTGGTGGTCGGGAAGAAGGCGCCGAAGGCAACATAATCGGCGCCGGCCTCGCCCGCCGCCATCGCCCGGTCGCGGCTCGCATAGCAGCTCGCGCCGAGCGTGAGGTCAGGGCCGAGCAGGCGCCGCGCCGCCGCCACATCCATGTCGTCCGCGCCGACATGAGCGCCATCGCAGCCGCTCTCGCCGACGAGATCGGGGCGGTCATTGAGCAGAAAGGCAACCCCCCTGCTTTGCGCGACCGGCCGTAAGACGTCGATCGCGCGGCGGAGCGCCGCATCGTCGATGGCCTTGAGCCGAAGCTGCACCGCCGCGACATCGCCGGCATCGAGGGCGGATGCGAGGTCATCGGCGAAGCGGGCGGGGTCGAGCGCCGGGGGCGTGATCAGATAAAGCCGGCAGCGCGCCCCGCCATCCACTCCCTCCGTCATGAGGTTCAGGCACGCCCCTGATAGATCGCGACGATCTGGCCGAGAAGTGCCAGCGCCTCATCCTTCGGGCGCTGAAAACTGTTGCGCCCGATGATGCTGCCATGCGCGCCACCATCGCGCAGACCACGCACGGTTTCCAGGAGCGATGAGGTCGAGGTGCTTTCGCCACCCGAGAAAACCACGAGGCGCCGGCCGTTGAACGCCGCCTGCATGACATGGGAGACCCGCTCGGCGAGCGTCGCGCGCGGAATTTGCTCTTTCTCATAGACTTTCTTCGCCGCCTCCAGGCTGAGATGCTCGGTCGGCGGTTTCACCTTGATGATGTGCGCGCCCATCAGCGCCGCCATATGCGCGGCATAGGCGCAGATATCGAACGCCGTCTCGCCCGCCTTGTCGAGCGCCGGGCCGCGCGGATAGCTCCACACCACGACGGCGAGCCCCGCCGATTTCGCTTCCTCGGCAAGCTCGCGGAGTTCCTCCATCTGCTCGAACGCATATTCCGAGGCGGGATAGATGGTGAAGCCGATCGCCGAGCAGCCAAGGCGAAGCGCATCGGCAACCGAGCCGGTGACGGCTTGGTCCTTGGAGGTCGCGAGACTGTTCGAGGAATTGAGCTTGAGGATGGTCGGGATCGCGCCGGCGAAGCTTCCGGCGCCGGCTTCGATCATGCCGAGCGGCGCGGCATAGGCGTTGAGCCCGGCCTCGATCGCGAGCTGGAAATGATAATGCGGGTCATAGGCCGGCGGATTGGCGGCGAAGCTCCGCGCCGGGCCGTGCTCGAACCCCTGATCGACCGGGAGGATGACCATCTTACCGGTCCCGCCGAGCTTTCCCTCCATCAGGATACGGGCGAGATTGGCCTTGGTGCCGGGCGTGTCGCTTTCGTACCAGTCGAGAATTTTCTTGACGCGCTGGGTGATCCGCATGCCGCTCGTGCTCCTCTTTGTTTCATTCCGGTGGTTAGCCCATCATGCCGGGGTCTGTCATCAGCCAGGCGCGTATTTGGGCGCGTGTGCGCGGCGAAAAAGGGCGGGGCGGCAAAGTGAGGGCAGGGGGCCGCACGGCGAAGAGGGTTGCCGCGCATTCCGCAGCCGCCCGCTCGGCGATGGCGTGCGCCGGCGCATCCGCCGCGAGCACGATGTGGCGAAGCCCCGCCCGCAACGCCGCCAAGGCCGCGGCCGTGCTGGCGGCACAATCAACCAGGTCGATCGCTGGTGTCGCCGGAAAAGCGATGCGCGCGCCGGCGACCAGCGCCCGCCACCATGGGGCGCCCATGCTCAGTGCCGCACCGGCGGGAGAGAGCAGGGTGACGGCGAGGCCCGGCGCCAGGGCCGCTTCCGCCTCGTCCGCGCCATGAATGACGATAGCCGGCGGCAGATCGGGAAAATCATGCGCGAGGATGCGAATCATTGCTTGACGATCAAGCCGGTCGGGGGTTGAAACTCAAGTGACCTTATAACCCGGAGAGGGCGATGGCCTTGTCTGATCCGAACCCTGAGGCTGCCTTGACGCGGCTCGAAGCGGCACTCGTCCGCCTCACGGCGCTGGCCAAGGAGAAAGCGGCCGCTGCCCGAGCCGATGCCGCCGCGCCCGCGTCTCCGGTGGCGCCCGCGATCGCGGAAGGGCTCGACCGGGTGATCGCCCAGATCCGTGCCACCCTCGCCGAAACCGGCGGCTGATGAAGAACGGCGGCTGACGAAACCCGGAAGGAGAGAGATTTGGCCCAGGTTACGCTGCGCATCAACGGCTATGTCTATACCGTCGGCTGCGAGGATGGTCAGGAATCCCATCTGCAGGCGATGGCGGACGAGGTCGAACAGCGGATTACCCGGATCAAGGCGCTTGGCGGGCAGAGCGGTGAGGCGCGGCTCTTGCTGCTCGCCTCCCTGCTGATGGCCGATGAGCTGCACGACCTGAAAACCGAACTCACGCAAGGTGCGCTCCCGTCCACGGACCCGGCGCTGGGCCGGCGCATCGAGCGCCTCGCCGAGCGTGCCGAGGCGATTGCCGAGAGCCTGTCGCGCCCCTAATATGGTGGTCGCGGAGCTGCCCGGTGCGTCAGGCAATTCATCCCCGGGGCCAGTAAGCATCACTCCCGGGAACTGGCTCTGCCGGGACCGTGGTCTCGGTATCTGGTGCCCACCTGCACACGCAGGCCTTGGGAGGATGGCACGCCAACGGCCAGGGTGGCTCCGCGCTTACCCTCATCGCTCAATAAGGCGATGACGGCAGTGTCGGATGCCGTTCTCGTGGCCGCCAAACGCGCCGCCCGCGAGACGGCCCTGGCGCGAAGGGTGGGCGCCGACCCGAGCCTCGGTGCCGCCCTCGCCGAGCACGTATTGCGTGACATGCCGCTATCCCCGGGCGCGGTGGTCGCAGGGTTCTGGCCGATCGGCGATGAGATCGATATCCGGCCGCTGCTCTTCGCGCTCGCCGCCCGCGGCCATCCGATCGTTTTGCCAGAGACGCCGCGCCGCGGCCAGAAGCTGATTTTTCGCCGCTGGACACCGGGGGCAGCGCTCATTCCCGGGCGCTTCGGCACCTCGCACCCGGATGGGCCGGCGCTGGCCCCGGATCTGCTGTTCATCCCGCTTCTCGCCTTCGATCGGGCAGGATGCCGTCTTGGTTATGGTGCCGGGTATTACGACCGCAGTCTTGCCGCTCTTCCCGGCGCGCGGCGGATCGGCTGCGCCTATGCGTCCCAGGAGATGGACAAGGTTCCCGCCGGCCCCTACGACGCCCTGCTCGATGCGGTTGCGACCGAGCGCGGCTTCATCCATTGCGAAAGGGCAGGGTAGGGATGCGGATTCTGTTTCTCGGCGATCTCGTCGGGCGGAGCGGGCGCGAGGCGGCGATCGCGGCGCTGCCGGGGCTGCGCCAGGCGCTTCGCCTCGATCTCGCCCTGGTCAATGCCGAGAACGCCTCGCACGGCTTCGGTCTCGCACCTGACATGGCAGACGCTCTCTTCGCCGCCGGCGCCGATGTGCTGACGCTCGGCAATCATAGCTGGGATCGGAAGGAAATCATTCCCTACATCGCCCGGACGCCGCGGCTGATCCGCCCGCTCAATTATCCGCCGGGCACGCCGGGTGCGGGAGTGGCCGAGGTGACGCTGGCTGACGGCCGGCGCACGGTGGTGATGAACCTGATGGGGCGGCTGTTCATGGAATTGCTCGACTGCCCCTTCCGCGCCATGGCCGAACTGCTCGGCAGACACGTGCTCGGGGCCAATGCGCAGGCGATCGTCGTCGATTTCCACGCCGAGGCGACGAGCGAGAAAATGGCCTTCGCCCATGCTTGCGATGGCAGGGTCTCGCTCGTCGTCGGCACCCACACCCATTGTCCGACGGCGGATGCGCAAATCCTTCCCGGCGGCACCGGCTATCAGAGCGATCTTGGCATGTGCGGCGATTATGACAGCGTCATCGGGATGAAAAAGGAGGGCGCCGTTGCGCGTTTCATACGCAAGGTTCCCGGCGAGAAACTGCAGCCGGCGGAGGGGGAGGCGACGCTTTGCGGCGTCTTCGTCGAAACCGACGATAAAACCGGCCTTGCGCGCATGATCGCCCCTCTCCGTCAGGGCGGGCGGCTATCTCCCACCATGCCGGAGATATAGGTGTAAACTCGGGCCGTGATCCCGCCACCCTTTTTTTGCTAGCGTGGATGGTGGCGTGAGCGGTGGGTCTGGCTGTTGGCGCGGAAGGTGAGTGCTAGGCCGCCACAAATGATACCGAGTGCTGCCGGCACGAACCAAGCCGGGCGCAGGATCAGCGGCAGCGCGACGTATTCCCATACCCATATCGGCAAATAGGCGGCGGTTGCGGCGTGGATACGCCCGGGCAACGAGGGGTCGAAGAGGGCGAGTGCGACCGCGAGCGGCGCATCCGGGGGGATGGTCATCGCCAGAGCGAAGGCCGCGACGAACAGGCCCGCCGCGAGAACGGTGCAAGGGCGCACGACACTCACATGAAAAGCGGTTCTTTCATGCGGTCAGCATACAGCGAAGCGACGAACGCGCCATAGCCATTATAAATCTGTGTCGGCACGCGTTCATTGCTGCCGAGCAGGCGCTCGGACGCCTGGCTCCAGCGCGGATGCGGCACGTCCGGGTTCACATTGGCCCAGAACCCGTATTCCCGTGGCTGGATGCTTTGCCAGAACACCGCCGGGCGCTTTTCGGATAGCGTGATCTTGATCAGCGATTTCGCCGATTTGAAACCGTATTTCCACGGCACGACGAGCCTGATCGGCCCGCCATTCTGCGGCGGCAGCGGCTTGCCGTAGAGGCCGGTCGCGACAAAAGCGAGGTCGTTTTCCGCCTCATCGATCGCCAACCCCTCGACATAGGGCCAGGGATACCAGGGCTGCTGCAGGCCGGGCATGAATTTCGGCAGGGACGCCGTCTGAAACACGACATATTTCGCGGAGCCGAGCGGCTCGACCTCGGCCAGCAGGGCGCGCAGCGGAAATCCCGTCCACGGCACCGTCATCGCCCAGGCTTCGACGCAGCGATGACGGTAAATCCGCTCTTCCTGCGGCATTTTCATCAAAATTTCGTCGATCGCGAAGGTTTTCGGCTTGGCGACCAGACCATCGACGGCGATCGCCCAGGGGCGCAGCGGCAGGATCTTCGCATCTTCCCATAAATCCTTGTCGTCGCTGAATTCGTAGTAATTATTGTAGGTCTCGGCGTCTTTTTCCGGGGTCAATGGCCGGCCGGGGGGAAAGCGCGGATCAGGGGTGAGGGAGGCCGGGGTCTCGGCGCGGGCGGCCGGGCTTGCCAGGCCAAGTGCCGCAACCCCGGCCAAAAGGCGCCTCCGGCCGAGGGCCACGGTCTCGGGCGTTGCGGCCTGTTCGGGGATTTCCCAGCCGCGCGGATGGCGGATCAGCATGCGTCATCTCCTGCGCTCAGTTGTGCCACTCTCGCCCGATGTGGGGTGCTGGGATCGATTGTCACCGGGCTTGCGCGAAAGTAATAAAATTCGCACGGCGCGCGGGTCTCCGGGCGCCGCCCCCAAGCGGGCCGAGGGAACACCCGGGGTTTTAAGCCTTTCAGCCCGTGGCGCTGCGCGCCTGGGCGGCGATGTAGCCGC
>JAKAQU010000082.1 GCA_021819535.1 Pseudomonadota bacterium
TCTTATACGCGCCATCTCGATCAGTTTATGCATAGAGTGTGGCTCGTTCGCAAGCATGTAAATTCGTTCCCCCATGATTGCCAGTACTTCATCTCTCGTGACGTTCGAAGGCGGCATAGACGGCTTCACCCGCGATGGTTTCATCGCCGGTTGGGCCTGTCTCCCAGGCGTCGTATCCCGCAGCCGTGCGCGCGTCGTGTGGGAAAACGAAGTCATCGGCGAGGCGGTGGCCGATTCCTTCCGTATCGACCTCCTGCGCGCCGGCAAGGGACTGGGCCATTGCGGATTTTTCGCCCGCCTACAGCGCGAATTGCCGCCCGGAGAACATGTGTTTTCGCTCATCGTCGCGGCGGAAGCGGGCGGCGAGGGAATCGAAGTCGCGCGCAACCTCTCGCTTGAAATGCCAGCCGCGCCGGAAATCCGCGCCCGTCTCCCGGAATGCCCGCGCGAGCGGGTGGCCTGGCAAGACGAAGACGTGCTCGGTCATCTCGCGCAATTTGACCTTCCGCGACATTGCCGGGAAATGGGGGTCAATCGGTTCGTCGATGTCGTCTACCGCTTCATCCTCGACCGCTGGGCCGATGACAGCGCGCTCAGCCTCTATCCCGCGATCCTGGAAAAAGCCTCACTGACGCCGGAGGCGTTTTTTTCCATCGTCCTCACCTCCGACGAACGCAAGAGCCGGCAAACGCCGCTCCCCTCGCCCTTCGATTACCGTTTTCCCTTTGCCAACTATGCGATCGAAGCCGGCATGAGCGATTGAAGGCGGAAGATAAGGACGCGTCAAAAAATAAAGGCGTGTTATCAGGCATAAGGGCAGGGGCTTTGCCCCAGCTTGTCCCAATCGGAAGGAGGGGGCAGCGCCCTGGCCTTGCTTTAAGGCGATAGTGTCTCCGCAGTCCCGAAAGGAAAGATTTGTTCAGGCTGAAGAGAGCGCCGCGGGCGCAGCGTCGCGCTTCAGCACCTCGCCGGCAAGGTAAAGCGAGCCGCAGATCAGGACCCGGGACGGTGGGCCAGCTTTCGGGAGATGCGCCAGCGCCGCCGCGACACTGCCGCCGGCAAGCGCCCGCCCCCCGGCCGCGGCGATGATCGCCTCGACCGGCATCGCCAAATGCTGCCCCGGCTCGGCAACCGCGAAAATCGAGGCGGCATGGGGGATGAGCGGGCGCAGAAATTCGGCGGCGTCCTTGCTCTGTTTCATCCCGACGATCAAATGAACCGGCCTCTCGCTCCAGGCGGAGGCGAGATGATCGGCAAGTGCGACCCCAGCGCCCGGATTATGCCCGCCATCGAGCCATAATTCCCAACCCCCGGGCAAAAGCGCAGCAAGCTCGCCCGAGAGGCGTTGCAGCCGCGCCGGCCATTCGGCGGCCTGGAGGCCGGCCGCGAGCACCGGCGCCGGCCAGCGCAAGCCGGCCGCCCGCAAGGCGGCAATGGCGATGCCGGCATTGTCGATCTGAAACGCGCCCAAAAGCCGTGTCGGCCGCGGAAGCAGGAACTCCTCCTCGCCATCGGCAAAGCGCCAGCCCTCGGCGGCGATCTCGGCCGACCATTCGCGCCCGCGGGCCGCGAGAGACGTTTTGGCTCGCGCCGCCACGGCCGCGAGCACGGCCAGCACTTTTTGTTCCTGCGCTCCCGTGACGACCGGGGCGCGGGGCTTGATGATCCCTGCTTTTTCGGCGGCGATGGCGGTGAGCGTCTCGCCGAGGAATTCGCGATGGTCGAGCGAGATCGCGGTGATGGCAGAGGCCGCGGGGGCGGGAATGACGTTGGTGGCATCGGCCCGGCCGCCGAGCCCGACCTCGATCACCGCGAGATCGGCCGGGATTTGCGCGAATAACAGAAAGGCGGCGGCGGTGATGACCTCGAACACGGTGATCGGCGCGCCGTCATTGACCCGCTCCACCTCTTCGAGGGCGGCGAAAAGTTCGGCATCGCTCGCCAGCCGCCCGGCAATCCGCACCCGCTCGTTGAAGCGCACCAGATGTGGCGAGGTATAGACATGAACGGTAAGGCCGGCCGCCTCGGCGATGGCGCGGGTAAAGGCGGCGGTGCTACCCTTGCCGTTGGTGCCGGCGATATGGATCACTGGCGGCAGGTGCTGCTCGGGATGGCCGAGGCGCGCCAGAAGCCGCTCAAGGCGGCCGAGGCTGAGATCGATCAGCGTCGGGTGCAGCGTGTGCAGCCGGGCGACGATCGGCGTGAGCGCCGGGCCGAGCCCAGGCTCGGGCGGGGGAAATTCCTTCACGCTGCCCGCTTCTTTTCGGTCAAGAGCGAAATCAGCCGCGCCAGCATGGTCTTCATCTCCAGGCGCGAGACGACGGCGTCGAGAATCCCGTGTGCGAGCAGATATTCGGCGCGCTGGAACCCTTCGGGGAGCTTTTCGCGCACCGTCTGCTCGATCACCCGGGCACCGGCAAAGCCGATCAGCGCGCCGGGCTCGGCGAGCTGGATGTCGCCGAGCATGGCGAAGCTCGCCGTCACCCCGCCGGTGGTGGGATCGGTGAGCACGGTGATGAAGGGAAGCCCTGCCTCCTTCACCAGTCGCGCCGCGATCACCGTTTTCGGCATTTGCATCAGGCTGATCGCGCCCTCCTGCATCCGCGCCCCGCCGGATGCGGTGTAGATCACGAGTGGCGCGCCTTGCAGGACACTGAGGCGCGCGGCGGCGACGATGCCTTCCCCGACCGCGGCCCCCATCGAGCCGCCCATGAATTCGAACGCCATCGCCGCGACCACCGCCTTGTGCCCCGCGATGGCACCGTGGGCGACGAGAATGGCGTCGGCGAGCTGGGTCTTTTCGCGCGCTTCCTTGAGGCGCTCGGTATAGCGCTTGCTGTCGCGGAAACGCAGCGGATCGAGCGGCACTTTCGGGAGTTCGATCCGCGTGCCGCCGTCATCGAGCGTCCAGGAAAGCCGCTCGGCGGCACTCGCGCGCATATGATGGCCGCAATGCGGGCAGACTTTGAGATTGCGTTCGAGATCGCGGCGGAACACCATCTGCTCGCAGGACGGGCATTGGTGCCAGAGATCATCGGGGATCTCGCGCCGCCCGAGCAGGGTGCGGATTTTCGGGCGGACGAACTCGGTGATCCAGTTCATCGCGGCACCGCCCGGATCGCATCCGCGATCGCCCGCACCTGCGCGAGCACCCGCGCTGCCGTCTCCGGCCCGGCACAGCCCTCGCGGAGACTCGCCGCCAGGGTCTCGATCAAGGCCGAGGCGACCACGGCGGCATCGGCGATCCTCACCGCCTCCGCCGCCTGGGCCGGGGTCTTGATGCCAAACCCGATCGCGATCGGAAGATCGGTCGCGGCACGGATCGGCGGGATGGCGCGCGCGAGATCGCTGATGGCAGCACTCCTGGTGCCGGTGATGCCGGTGATGCTGACGTAATAGACGAAACCGCCGGCGCCGGCGAGGACGCGCGGCAGCCGCGCCGCATCCGTCGTCGGCGCGACCAGGCGGATGATGTCGAGCCCGGCGCGCGCGGCATCGGCGGCGAGGAGATCGGCTTCCTCGGGCGGCAGATCGACGATGATCAGCCCATCGACGCCGGCCTCTTGCGCGTCGGTGCAGAACCGCGCCGGGCCATAGGCGAGAATGGGGTTGAGATAGCCCATCAGGATCACCGGCGTCTCCCGATCATGGGCGCGAAAGGCGTGCACCATGGCGAGCGTGCCAGAGAGCGTCGCCCCCGCCTTGAGCGCGCGCTGGCCGGCTTCCTGAATGATCGGGCCATCGGCCATCGGGTCGGAAAACGGCATGCCGATCTCGATCAGATCGGCGCCCGCCGCCGGCATGCCATCGAGAATAGCCTGGCTGGTTTCGCGATCGGGGTCGAAGGCTTCGAGAAACGGGATGAAGGCGCCGCGCCCCTCCTTGCGGAGGGCGGCGATGCGGGCGGCGATGCGACTCACGGGCTTTCCTCCAGATCGGCCGCGTTCAAATGGCGGGCGACGGTGAAGATATCCTTGTCGCCACGGCCGGAGAGATTGACGACGATCACCCCGCCCGGCCCGATCTCGGGCGCGAGCTTGGTCAGATGGGCGAGCGCGTGCGCGGTCTCGAGCGCCGGGATGATGCCCTCGGTCCGGGTGCAGAGCAGAAAGGCCGCCAAAGCCTCGTCGTCGGTCACGCCGACATACTGCACCCGGCCATTTTCGAACAGGAACGCGTGCTCGGGGCCGATGCCGGGGTAATCGAGCCCGGCGCTGATGCTGTGCGCCTCCTCGATCTGCCCGTCGTCGGTTTGCAGGAGGTAGGTGAGATTGCCATGCAGGACGCCGGGCCGGCCGCGTTCCAAGCTCGCCGCGTGCTCATGCGTATCGAGCCCGCGCCCGGCCGCCTCGACGCCGATCAGGCGCACCGTCTCGTCGTCGAGAAAACTGTGAAACAGCCCCATCGCGTTGGAGCCGCCGCCGACGCAGGCGATCGCGGCGTCGGGGAGGCGCCCCTCGGCATCAAGGATCTGAGCCCGGGTCTCGACCCCGATCACGGATTGGAAATCCCGCACCATCATCGGATAGGGATGCGGGCCGGCGACGGTGCCGATCAGATAATACGTGTCATCGACATGGGCGACCCAGTCGCGGAGCGCCTCGTTCATCGCGTCCTTGAGCGTCGCCGCGCCCGAGGTCACGGGCCGCACCTCGGCGCCCAGGAGCCTCATGCGAAAGACATTGGGCTTTTGCCGCTCGACATCGACGGCGCCCATATAGATCGTGCAGGGAAGGCCGAAGAGCGCGCAGACGGTCGCGGTCGCGACGCCATGCTGGCCGGCCCCGGTCTCGGCGATGATGCGGGTCTTGCCCATGCGCCGGGCAAGCAGGATCTGCCCCATGCAGGAATTGATCTTGTGGGCGCCGGTGTGGTTCAGATCCTCGCGCTTGAGATAGATCTTGGCCCCTCCCAGCGCCGCCGAAAGCCGCTCGGCCGGCCAGAGCGGGCTTGGCCGGCCGACGTAATCGCGGAGATAGCGGTCGAGCTCGCGCTGAAACCCGGGATCGTCCTTGGCCGCGCGATAGGCGGCCTCGACCTCGAGAATGAGCGGCATCAGCGTCTCGGCGACGAAACGCCCGCCGAACGCACCGAACCGTCCGCGCTCATCGGGGCCAGCGCGCAGCGAATTGGCGAAATTTGTCACGATCGAGCGTCCCCAAGCAGATTCAGGCAATGCTCATAGCGCAGCCGCTCAGCCTCGTCACGCCGGACGGCGGGGGGAAAATACGCAAAATAATGGCTCTTTTTTTGAAAAGGCGGCGAAAGATTTTTCCCTGGCGGCCATGCCGGCGATGCGGTCGGAAAAAATAGGATTTTATCGGCGGCGAAAGGAGAAAGTTTACGATTTTGCCGTTAGGGTGAGCGCGCCGCAAAAAACCGGCGGGTCGCCGCAAAGGAGTTCCCATGTCAGAAAATCCGACGGACACGCCCTCCCCGGCGACCGAACCCCCGCCGAAGACCGAACCCGCGCCGCTGGCCCCGTGGTTCACGCCGGCCGCCCCGCTCACCTTCACCGCCATCGTGCCGACGGTCTATGGCCAGATGCTCGTCAACCGCAACGACATCAATCAGACCAACGCCCTCTTCAAAACCGGCAAGGCGATCGACCACCCCGAGATCGAATTGCTCGCCGCCATTCTCCGCCTCGCGCCGCCCGACCCGGTCGTTCTCGATGTCGGCGCCAATATGGGCACCTACACGCTACGGCTCGCGGCCATCGCCGGGCCGCGCGGGCGCGTCCATTCCTTCGAGCCGCAGCGCATCCTCTGCAACATGATCGCCGGCAGCGTCGCCCTCAACGGGCTCACCAACGTCATCTGCCACACCATGGCCGTCGGCGCCCGCGACGGCATGCTCGAAGTGCCGCAATTCGACTATACCGCGCCGCTCAATTTCGGCAGCATCGAATTCGGCCCCGAACAGCGCGAACCACTCATCCAGCCGCGCGGCAACGATCCGGCGCGGCGCGAATTCGTTCCCATCGTGACCCTCGATCGCTTCGGTCTCGGCCGCCTCGATCTCATGAAAATCGACGCCGAAGGCATGGAGGACGAGGTTCTCCAAGGCGCGACGGAAACGCTGAAGCGCTGCCGGCCGGTGCTCTATGTCGAGTTCATGAAATCGGATGCCGCGGCGATCAAAGCGCGGCTCCAGGGGCTCGGCTACACGCTCTATACGGTGCAGATGAATTTTCTCTGTGTGCCGACCGAAATGAACCATCGCTTCACCGTCAGCGGCGCGGCGCCGGTAAGCTGAGGGGCCACTCCTCCTTGACCGGGCCAGCGCTTTCGGTCACACAGCGTTCGCGCCGGCGCCCCCTGTGCCGGCGCGCAAGCCGGCATTTTCCGGCCGCTCCGCGACAAGAGGACGAATTGCGCCATGCGCGATAAGGGCGATTTTCTGTTCACCTCCGAGTCGGTTTCCGAGGGCCATCCCGACAAGGTGGCCGACCGCATCAGCGACACCGTGCTCGATGCCTTCCTCGCCGCCGACCCCTATGCGCGCGTCGCCTGCGAGACGCTGGTCACCACCAACCGCATCGTCCTTGCCGGCGAGACCCGCGGGCCGGAGACCATCACCGCGGAATATCTCTCTCATCTCGCGCGGCTTGCGGTACACGCGATCGGCTATGACCAGGAAGGGTTCAGTTGGCGGAACGCCAAGGTTGAATGCCACCTCCACGCCCAGTCCCAGGACATCGCGCAGGGCGTCGATTCCGCCGGCAACAAGGACGAGGGCGCCGGCGATCAGGGCATCATGTTCGGCTATGCCTGCCGCGAGACCGAGGCGCTGATGCCGGCGCCGATCCATTACGCCCATCTCATCCTGCGCCGGATCAGCGAATTGCGCCACGCGCGCGACGTCTGCGCCGCCGGCCTGCTGCCGGACGCGAAAAGCCAGGTGACGCTCCGCTATGTCGATGGCAAGCCGGTCGGGGCGACCAGCATCGTCGTCTCCATCCAGCACGCGCCCGAGCTGGATGCGGCGGAGATCAAGCGCCGTCTCTGGCCGATCGTCGAAAGCTCTCTCCCCGCCGGCTGGATGTGCCCGGAGGCGCAGTTTTACGTGAACCCGACGGGCAAATTCGTCATCGGCGGGCCGGACGGGGATTGCGGCCTCACCGGGCGCAAAATCATCGTCGATACCTATGGCGGGGCCGCGCCGCATGGCGGCGGCGCATTTTCCGGCAAGGATCCGACCAAGGTCGATCGCTCCGCCGCCTATGCCTGCCGCTATCTCGCCAAAAACGTCGTCGCCGCCGGGCTCGCCGAGCGCTGCACGATCCAGCTCAGCTACGCGATCGGCGTCTCGCACCCGCTTTCGGTCTATGTCGATCTGCACGGCACCGGGCACGACGTGAACGAGGCGCGGCTGGAGACGGTGCTCCGCGATCTCGTCAATCTCTCGCCGCGCGGCATTCGCGAGCATCTCCATCTCAACCGCCCGATCTATGTGCCGAGTTCGGCCTATGGCCATTTCGGCCGCGAGCCCGATCCCGAACTCGGCACCTTCACCTGGGAGCGGACCGATCTCGCCCCTGCCTTGCGTGCCGCCTTCGGGCGCTGAGCCGCCGGGGCGCGCGGTCAAGGCGCCACCTGCGCGGCTTTACGGCCGCCAGCATGGCCACGCGTTGCGCCCGCGCCAGGCGCGCCTCATCGCCGAAACCCTGCCGCGGCTCCGCCTCGATCCCGCGGCACCGCTCACTGGCCTCGCCGGCTTCGCCTCGGTCGCGCTGGAGATCGGCTTCGGCGGCGGCGAGCATGCGCTGGCCGAGATCGCCGCCCATCCCGAAACCGCGCTGATCGCCTGCGAGGTCTATGCCAACGGCATCGCCTCCCTCCTCGGCCGGCTGGTGCCGGAAGGCGGCGAGGCGAGCGCGCCCTTGCCGGCCAATCTTCGCCTCTGGGACAATGACGCGCGAACCGTGCTCCGCGCCTTGCCGGAGGCGTCGCTCGCGCGCGCGTTTCTTCTGTTCCCCGATCCCTGGCCGAAAGCGCGCCACGCCAAGCGCCGTTTCGTCCATCCCGAGAATCTCTCTCTTCTCGCCCGCGTCCTCCGCCCCGGCGGCGAATGGCGGATCGCGACCGACGATCCGACCTATCAGACCTGGGTCGGCGAAGTCCTCGCCGCGCAGCGGCATTTCGCCCCCTCCGCGCCGATGGCCGAACGCCCGCCGAACTGGGCGCCGACGCGCTATGAGGCGAAGGCGATCGCCGCCGGGCGGAGGCCGCTCTACTGGTCGCTGCGCCGGGTTTGATGTCACGCGCCAGATTGAACGGCGCCGATATCTATGAATAATAACCATCGGACGGTGCTTGCCCGGCACCGCTTGGGGGGAAGAAAAATGAACAATAGGAACGTATCGCGCCTCAGCCGCGTGCTCGGCGTGGCGGCAGCCGTGGTTCTGGCGGCTTTCGCCAGCGCGACCGCGGCGCGCGCCGAGGATCAGAAAATCGAGCTGAAACTCGCGCACTGGCTGCCGCCGGCGCATCCCTTGCAGAAATCGGTCGAGGAGTGGGCTGCGGCGATCAAGGATGCCTCCCACGGCTCGCTGACCGCGGTGATCTTCCCCGCCGAACAGCTCGGCAAGGCGTTCGATCATTACGATCTCGCGCGCGACGGCATCGCGGATGCGAGCTTCGTCAACCCCGGCTATCAGCCGGGACGCTTTCCGATCCTCGCGCTCAGCGATTTGCCGTTTCAGTATCACGACGCGAAAACCGGCACCGCCGCCCTCGATGACTGGTACCGCGCCTATGCCGCGCGCGAGATGAAGGACGTCCATTACTGCTTCGCCTTCATGCACGACCCCGGAACCCTGCACACGCGGCGCAAGGTTCTGCTGCCCGAGGATGTGCGCGGGCTCAAACTGCGCCCGGCGGACGCGACGATCGGGAATTTCGTGACGCTGCTCGGCGCGACCAACGTCCAGGCCTCGGCGCCGGCGGCACGCGACCTTTTGGAGCGCCACGTCGCCGACGGCATCTTCTTCCCCTGGGGCTCTTTGGTGCTGTTCGGCATCGACAAGGTGGTGAAATACCATATCGACGCCAATGTCTATGTCACCACCTTCGTCTGGGTGCTCAACAAGGCGCGCTACGAGGGGTTGGCTGCGGACCAGAAAGCGGTGATCGACGCCCATTGCAATGCCGATTGGGCGGTGCGCTTTGCCAGCCCCTGGGCGGATTTCGAGGCGGCCGGCCGCGCCAAGGTTGCCGCCGAGCCGGGCCAGACCATCCTCACCCTGACCCCGGATCAGCTCAAGACCTGGCGCGAGGCGGCGGCGCCCTTGCATCACGACTGGGCGGCGGCGGTCAAGCGCGCCGGCGGCGATCCCGATGCGATCGCCCAGGCGTTCGCGGCCAGCCTTGCTGCGCATCACGCGCAATACTGAACGGTGATGCCGGCCTTCCGCCTGATCGGCGCGATCGAGCGGGCGACGGGCCTGCTGCTCGCGCTCGTCACCGCGCTCACTTTCGTCTCGGTGGTTCTGCGCTATGTCTTCAACTGGTCGATCCCAGACAGCTACGATCTCGGGCGCAACCTGCTCGGGATCCTGATTTTCTGGGGTATCGCCGTCACCGGCTATCGCGGCGAACACATCACCGTCGATCTGGTGTGGAACGCGGTGCCGGCTTGGGCGCGGCGCTGGCTCGCCCGCCTCGATGATTTCGTGCTCGCCCTGGCGATGGCGGCACTCGCCGCAACGCTTGCGATGAAAGCCCTCGATACCAAGGCGAGCGGCGAGGCGAGCTACGATCTCAACCTGCCGCTCTGGCCGGCGATCGCACTCGCCTGGCTCGGCGCGACCTGCGGCTTCCTGCTCGCCGCTCTCCGCCTGCTCGGCGCGGGACCGCGTGAGAGCGGACGATGAGGGTTTCACGCCAAGAACTGTTCTTTTTTGTAAAAAAGAACCAAAAAACTTTTGTCCGTTGCGGCAATGCCTGCGGCACTGCCGCTAGATCGGA
>JAKAQU010000083.1 GCA_021819535.1 Pseudomonadota bacterium
TCGCGGTGACCTCGCCGCCCCCGGCGGGCGGCGGCAGGCCTGGCTCGACAGCCTGCTCACCGATCACGCGGTATTCCGTCTTGTCTGGAGCAACGCCCGCGCGGTGGTGCCGGGTAGGCTCTACCGCTCCAACCATCCGACACCGGCGCGGCTCCGCGCCATGGCGCAGCGCTGGCATCTCCACAGCGTGATCAATCTCCGCGGCCCGTGCGGCAACGGCTCGGACGCGCTCTCGCGGGAGGCGGCGGCGCGGCTCGGCCTCCGTTTCATCGACGCCCCGATCGCCAGCCGCACACCCGGGCGGGCCGATCTCCTCGCCCTCGTCGAAATCCTGCAAACCATGCCCGAGCCGGCGCTGATGCATTGCAAATCCGGCGCCGATCGCACCGGTTTCGCCGCTGCCGTGTTCCTGCTCCTCGGAGGCGCCAGAGTCGCACAGGCGATGGCGGAGCTTTCCTGGCGCTACGGTCATTTCCGTAATTCCCGCGTCGGTATTCTCGATGCTCTTCTGCTCCGCTACGCGCGCGAAGCCGAGGGGAGGAAGTCCTTCCCCGATTGGGTGCGCGAAGACTATGATGAAATGGCGCTCAGGCGTGACTTCGCGGCACACGGGCTCACGAGTTTTCTCGTCGATCGGGTGTTGCGGCGCGAATAGGGCGCGAAAAACAAAAATGGGAGCGTGAGGAACAGAGTGATGCAGGACACGGATGTTATCGAAGAGTTTCATGGCCTCGCCTGGGAGGGGCCATTCCCGCAAGACGCCATCGACCGTGCCGGCAACGCGCTGGAAGCAGGGAAACTGCTCTATTTTCCCGATCTCGCCTTTCGCCTGCAGCCCGGCGAGGAGAGATTCCTCGATGACAAAATCTCTGATCACAGCCGCAAGAACGTGAGTTTCGATCCGATCACCGGGCAACTCGGCGCGTCTTCCGTTGCCGGGGCGGAGGAGAAGAAGCTCGCGGCCATGCTCGATCGCTTCGGCCGGCAGGCCCGCTCGCTCCTCGTCGGTCTCATCCCGGCGTACGAGATCGGCCTCGAGCGCGCGCGCACCAGTTTCCGCCCGGTCGAGATCGCCGGCCGCCCCACCTCGGCCCGGCACGACGACAAGCGGCTCCATGTCGACGCGTTTCCGAGCCGGCCGATGCGCGGCAAGCGCATTTTGCGGATCTTCACCAATATCGCGCCCGACGGCACCATCCGCCGCTGGGAGGTGGGCGAGCCGTTTTCCGATTTCGCCGGAAAATTCCTCCCCCGTCTCCGCCATCCGCTGCCCGGTAGCGCGTGGTTCATGGAGCGGATCGGCCTTACCAAGGGGCGGCGCAGCCCCTATGATTTCCTCATGCTCGGCCTGCATGACGCGGGCAAGCTCGATACCGAATACCAACGTGCCGCACCACGGGTGAAACTCGCCTTTCCACCGGGCGCGACCTGGATCGTCTATACCGATCAGGCGCTGCACGCGGCGATGTCCGGCCGCTTCGCCCTCGAACAGACATTTTATCTGCCGCCCGAGCGCATGCTGCATCCAGAGCGAACGCCGCTTCGCGTGCTCGAACGCCTGAGCGGCCGGGTTTTGGTTTAGGACGTGTCAAAAAAATAAAGGCGTCCCCTCAGTGATCAGGCCGGCGCCATGGCCTCACTTTAAGCGATCGTCTCCCCACGATCCCTTGGGACTTTGGTTCAGTTCGCAACCCGCCTGCCGCGCCGCTTGCCGTGAATATTTCAAAATTTTTCACCATTTCGCGGCATTCTCGCCTTCATGCCCGCGGCCCAGCTCGAACTCATTCAGTCCTACCGACCGGCGAATTTTCAGGAACGCGGTATCGCCGTGCCCTTCACCGCGCCCGCACTCGGCGGCGCGCGGGCGCGGCTTGGCGGGCGGGAGGAGGGCGGGTTCGAAATCATCCTGCCCAATCCCTCCGGCGGCCGCGGTCTTTACATTATGCCCTGGGCGGCGGCGCGGGATACGTTCCGGCCGAGCCTGCATGACCATTTGCTCGCAACCGCTCTCGGTGCCATCCCGGAATTCACCCCAGCCGCCCTTCGCCGCGCGGCCATCGCCGTCATTGCCGGCGGCGCTGCCGGGCGGGCGGCACGGCGGGCGGCGGAGGCGGCGATGGCGGCCGAGCGCAAAGAGACGCGGCAAGCCCATTTCCATCTTCTCCTCGCGTTGATCCGCGCAAGCGAGGCGCCCGGCTCTCATCCGCTGCCACCCGAGCAGGAAGCGCCGGCCCGCCTGGAAACCCGTGCCAGCGTCGCCATCCAGCATCTGACCCGGCATCTCGGCCTGACCGTCGAGGCCATTGCGAGCGGGATCGAGGCGCTTGCCGCGCTTTTGGCCCCGGTCGGCATCGGCCCCTTGGCGACGGGCGCGTTCCTGCCGCGCCAATGTGCGGCACTCGCGGCATTTTGCGCCGAGGTCGAGACATGGGGGCGGAGCGGCGGCGAGGACATCGCGCCCGCGAAGCTGCTTTCCCGCCATGGCGCCGTCGTCGTCGCTGCCGCGCGCGCCGCCTTGGCCGATGTGGCCGTTCTGCTCGCCGATCCGCTTGCCTTGTTTCGCGCCTGGTTCGCCAGAGATGCGGCCGTGATCGCCCATCTCAGCCGCGCCGATTGGCTGCTCGATGGCTGGGCGCCGATTCCCGTTCTCTGGCGGGGCGCGGCCCGGGCCGGCGGCCGCCACGCGGTGCTCGACGAAATCCTCCGCATCGTGCCGCATCTGCCGACCGATATCCTGGCCGGCCTTGCGCGCGAGGATGAACTCCTCCCCCTCGCGCCGCGCCGCAGGGGGGCTGGCGTTCCGTTTCGCGCCACGCTCGGGGTTGGGGAATATCTCGCCCGGAACGAAGCGCTCCGGGCCGCCGAACTCTGCATGCTCGCTGCATGAGTGGCGCGGTTCCGAGCATTGGTCCGGCGGAAATCAAGGCGCTCCGCCGTCTGCTCGTCGATGCCCGGGCCGATCAGATCACCCGCGTCGTCGCGATGATCGATCAGCTCCCCGAACGCGGCGAAGCCGATGATCTGCTCGCCCCGTTCCGCACGCGCCTGGCCGAAATCAACCCACCGCGTCCGCTCAATTTCGCCCGTCTCCTGTTCACGCCGATCGACCCGCTGATCATTCCGGGGCAGCGCTGGCGCCGCGGGATGCTCGGCGTGCCGCGGACCGCGCTGATCACGCTTGCGCGTCAGGTTCATCGCGATTTCGGCGAACACGCCGCCGCCATCGAGGCCGAGATCGCCGGCCGAACCCTTGCCGATCAGGCGATGATCTTTGCGGCCGGCGCCAGGCTCTGGCCCGCCGCCGCCCGCATTCTCACCAGTGCCACCCCGCCCGCGGATTGGCAGGACGCGACCGGGCTTCCCGGCAGCGATTATCCGGCGATCGCCGGCCCCATCGCCTGCATCCTCGCGCAGGCGGTCGCCATCCAGACGCTGGTCGATGGTCCCGCGGCGGGTGATGCCGAGACCGATCCGGAAATGGTCCTGCGCACCCTCCTGGTTTTCGCGACCGAGCGGGGCAGCCATGAATTGGCTTCGATGATCGCTTTGCTCATGCATCGCCTGCCGGGCTGCACGCGACTTCAGGATCTCGCCCGCGAAGTCGCAGCGACGGCCGACAAGGACGGGCGCAAGGCGGCCGAGCGCGCAACCGAGCACACGCTCGACAGCCTTGCCAACAGCCCCGCCATCACGCTTGCGGCGAGCGGCGCCGGCGGTCTTGCCCATGCCGCCGAGACCATCGCCCACGCGACCACCCTGCTCACCGGCCTTGCCGACCAATCGGCGGCGCTACCCGAGCGGCAGGTCCGCATCGACGAGCTGCGCCGCTCGATCGATCGCGCCTGCCGCGACTCCTTCACCGCCCTGCTCGAACGTCACCTCCTCGCCCCGCTCGCGTCACTCGGCGCCGATACCGACGATGTCACCATGACCGGGCTGGAGGCGGTCGCGCGCGATCTCCGCGCCTTCGAGCAGGCGTCTCGCAAAGCCGGAAGCGGCGAACTCTATGATCGCCGCCTGCGCGATGCCGCCAAAACCGTTGCGACCATGCGGCTTGCCCCCATCGATCGCATGCGCCTCATCGAAATTCTCACCAATTCCGAAAACGCCCTGACTTTGTTCCGCACCCGCCCGATTTGATCCGCCGCGCGGCGTTTGCCTTGCTTTCGCCCGGCCCGGTGCTATAGCCCACCGCCGATGACCGAGGATCCCCCCCCGAACCCCGCTCTCCTGCCGGCGGGTCTGCGCGATGTTTTGCCGCCCGAGGCCGAAACCGAGGCCGCGGCGGTCGAGGCGATGATGGCGGTGTTCGCCGCCCATGGCTATCAGCGCGTCAAGCCGCCGCTGCTCGAATTCGAGGAGACGCTGCTCGCCGGCACGGGTGGCGCGGTTGCCGATCAGACTTTCCGCCTCATGGACCCGGCAAGCCACCGGATGATGGCGCTCCGTTCCGATACCACGCCGCAAATCGCGCGCATCGCGACGACGCGGCTCGCCGATGCGCCGCGCCCGCTCCGCCTCTCTTACGCCGGGCAATGTCTCCGCGTGCGGGCGACCCAGCTTGCCCCGGAGCGCCAGATCGCCCAGGCTGGGATCGAGCTGATCGGCGCCGATGGCCCGGAGGCCGATGCCGAACTGGTGCTCGTCGCCGCCGAGGCGTTGGCGGTACTCGGCCTTGCCCGGGTGAGCGTCGATCTCACTGTCCCGCCGCTGATCCCGCTCGTGCTCGATGACGCCGGATTCGCCGAGCCGACGCGAAACGCGCTCGCCCGCGCCCTCGACCGCAAGGACGCCGCCGCGGTGCAGGCTTTGGCCGGGCGGCTCGCGCCGACCTTGATCGATCTCCTGCTCGCCGCCGGCCTCGCGCCCGGTGCGCTCGCCGCCCTTCGCGCCGCGAGCCTGCCCGCGCCGGCGCGCGCTCAGGCGGCACGGCTCGAAGCGACGGTCGCGGCAATCGCCGCGCGAGCCCCGGGGCTTGGCCTGACAGGCCTTACCGTCACCGTCGATCCGGTGGAATTCCGCGGCTATCGCTATCACACCGGGGTTTGCACCACCGTCTATGCCGCCGGCGAGGTTCCTGGCCGCAACGAGGAACTCGGCCGCGGCGGGCGCTATCTCTGCGGTGAGGCGGAAGAGCCCGCCGCCGGTCTCACGCTCTACCCCGATGCGGTGCTGCGCACCGCCCCCAGGCGCAAGGCGCGGCGACGCGTTTATCTGCCGTCGAATACCGATCCCGCGCGCGCGCGCGCGCTCCGCGCCGAGGGCTACGCGACCGTCGCCGCGCTGGCGGCGGCCGAGCCGATGGCCGAGGCGGCCCGCCTCGATTGCGCCTTCGTGCTGCTCGCCGATCAACTGCAACCGGTTTCCGGAGAGTAAAGAAAATGGCCAATGTCGCGGTGATCGGGGCGCAATGGGGCGACGAGGGCAAGGGCAAGGTGGTCGACTGGCTGGCCAGCCGCGC
The DNA here is from genome assembly GCA_021819535.1 of Pseudomonadota bacterium. GTDB lineage: Bacteria > Pseudomonadota > Alphaproteobacteria > Acetobacterales > Acetobacteraceae > Acidibrevibacterium. The sequence goes on from JAKAQU010000083.1 coordinate 5,462, forward strand.
CGATATCGTGGTGCGTTTCCAGGGCGGGCATAATGCCGGGCATACGTTGGTGGTCGGCAACGAGACCTACAAGCTCTCGCTGCTGCCGAGCGGTGTCGTGCGCGGCAAGCTTGGCATCGTCGGTAATGGCGTGGTGATCGACCCCGAGGCGCTGCTCGCCGAAATCGCGCGCGTCGGCGCGCAGGGGCTCGCGGTCGGCCCGGAAAATCTTCGCATCGCCGAGAATGCGCCCTTGATCCTGCCGTTGCACGCCGCCCTCGACAAGGCGCGCGAGGCGGCGCGCGGGGCGCACAAGATCGGCACCACCGGCCGCGGCATCGGCCCGGCATACGAGGACAAGGTCGCGCGCCGCGCCATTCGGGTCTGCGATCTCGCCGAGCCGGAAACACTTTCGGCCAAGCTCGATGAGCTGCTTTTGCACCACAACACGCTGCTCGCCGGGCTCGGGGCGCCGGTGTTCGACAAGGAGTCTCTGCTCGCGGCCCTGCTCGCGCTCGCGCCGCGCTTGCTGCCTTTTGCCGAGCCGGTCTGGGAGCGGCTCGACGAGGCGCGGCGGGCCGGGCGGCGCATTTTGTTCGAGGGCGCGCAGGCGGTGATGCTCGATGTCGATCACGGCACCTATCCTTTCGTTACCTCCAGCAACACGGTCGCGGCGACGGCGGCCTCGGGCTCAGGCATCGGGCCGGGTGCGGTCGGCTTCGTACTCGGCATCGCCAAGGCGTATTCGACCCGCGTCGGCGCCGGCCCGTTTCCGACCGAGCTTCTGGATGCGACCGGCGAGATGCTCGGCGACCGTGGCCGCGAATTCGGCACCGTCACCGGGCGGCGGCGGCGTTGCGGCTGGTTCGACGCGGCCCTCGTCCGCCAGGCGGTCAAGGTCGGCGGCATCCATGGTCTCGCACTGACCAAGCTCGACGTGCTCGACGGCTTGCCGGAACTGCGCATCAATACCGGCTATCGGATCGGCGGCGATATCTTCGCGCGCCTTCCCGCGGCCCCCGGCGCGCAAGCCGCCGCGACCCCGATCTATGAGACCATCGAGGGCTGGTCGGGCTCGACCCACGGCGCCCGCTCCTGGGCCGATCTGCCGGCGCAGGCGGTGAAATATGTCCGGCGCATCGAGGAATTGGTGGAGGCGCCGGTGACGCTGCTCTCCACCAGCCCCGAGCGCGACGATACCATCCTGGTGCGTGACCCGTTCGAGGGGTAGCGGCCTCAGAGAGGGGGAGCAGAGCGGCGTCTTCGTCGCGCTGCCATCATCCCGGCCTCGCAATGCGCGCGACGATGGCCTCGCGCTCTCGGCGCGAGGTGGCGCCGCGTCGGCGCGCCGCGTCCAGCACTTCGGACGAGGCGGTCTCCGGCGTGCCGGCGGCAAAGGGTGGCGCCGGCGCGTATTCGAGGCCGAGCTGGATCGTCTCCGCTTCCGCCTGTCCGGCTAGTTCCGCGATCACCGCAAGGCCAAAATCGATGCCCGCGGTCACGCCGCCGGCGGTGATGAGATTGCCGTCGCGCACGATCCGTTGTGAGGTCGGAATGGCGCCGAAAGGGCGAAGGAGATCGAGCGCGTTCCAGTGCGTCGCCGCGCGCCGCCCGCGCAGGAGCCCGGCCGCCGCGAGCACCAGCGCCCCGGTGCAGACCGACGTGACATAACGCGCCCGCCGCGCTTGATCGCGCACGAAGGCGAGCGTCTCCGGATCCTCCATCAGCGCGTTGACGCCGCTGCCGCCGGGGATGCAGAGCACATCGAGCGCCGGGCAGGCGGCGAAACTCGTATCGGGTGTGAGCAAAAGCCCGGTCGTCGAGGCGACCGGCGCGAGTGTTTTCCAGATGAGATGTATCTTCGTCCCCGGCCAGGCGGCGAAGACCTCGTAGGGCCCGGTCAGATCGAGTTGCTGGATGCGCGGGAACACCAGGAAACCGACCATGATACCCATCGCCGCAGATCCTTCCTTCCTGGTGATCATTCCATCTCAGCTTCGAGAGCGGCGATCTCGGCGTCGCTGAAGCCGAAATGATGGGCGATCTCGTGCACCACGACATTGCGCACGAGGGCGGCGAGATCGACCTCGGTTTCGATCCATTCGAGCAGGATGGGAAGGCGGTAGAGAAGGATGGTATCGGGCGGGCGGGCGATGTCATCGACGCTTTTCTGCCCGATCGGCGTGCCGCGATAGAGCCCGGTCAGATCCCAGCCGGCCTCGATCTCCATCTCTTGCAGCGTTTCCTCGTCGGGCATGTCCTCGACCATGATCGCGACCCCGCCGAGATGGCGGGCGAGCCGCGGCGGAATGGCGGCCAGCGCCCGCTCGGCGAGGGCGACGATCACATCCTCCCCGGGGGGAAGCAGGAGGGACGCGCGCGACATAGTGCCATCGGGCCAGAACCGCCGGGCGCCGTCAAGATGGCGGGTTGCGCGAGGGGGTGGAGGCCGGGGCCGCTTCCTCGGCCGGCTCCTCCTCGGCGATCACGCCTTCGGGCTCGGGTTCGGCGGTCTGCCAGGGCACCGTCGCCACCACCAGATTGGCGCCGCCATGTTTGAGGAGGGCAAGACGCAGGCGCTGCGCGTTCCTGGAATGGAGAAACATCTCCCACCAGCGCCCCTCGACCACTTCCGGAATGATCACCATCACCGGGCGCGCGGGGAAGCGTTTTTCGAGATCGAGCGCCGCCCGCAACAAGGGTGCGACCATGCTGCGGAACGGCGAGGTCTCGATGAGCAGTTGCGGCGGCGCGAGGCCGACGCGCTTGGCCGGCCGCTCGACATAGCGGCGCCAGTTGTCGCGCAGCCTCTTGTCATGCTCGGCGCTGCCATCCCCGCTCTCCTCCGGCCCTTCGAGGGCGCGGAGATGGAGCGCGAAGACATCGGGCGAGACGCGGAGCGCGAAATTGAGCGCCTTCCGCCCGAGCCGGTCCCAGCGCTCGATGGGGAGCAGCACCACCGGCGGCTCGTAATGCGCAAACTGCACCCGCCGGTCCCGCGCGCCGAGGATCGCCGCGTCCAGCGTCGCGTAATAGCGGCGAATGGCGCGTAAAAGCAGCAGCATCGCCGGAATGACGGCAACCGTGATCCAGGCGCCCTCGACGAATTTCGCGACCAGGATGATGGCGAGTGCCGCCCCGGTGGCGATGGCGCCGAAACCGTTGATCGCAAGCCGGACATGGGCGCCGGCGCCATGCTCTCCGCGCGCGCGCCACCAATGGACGGCCATCCCCGCCTGCGAGAGGGTGAAGGCGAGAAAAGCGCCGACCGCGAATAGCGGGATCAGCCGGTCGGTAACGCCGTCGAACAGGATGAGGAGCAGCCCGGCGCCGGCGGCGAGGAACAGGACGCCGACCGAATAGACGAGGCGCCGCCCCGGCATGGCGAAGGCGTGGGGCAGGAAGCCATCCTTCGCCACCAGCCGGCACAGGCGCGGAAAATCGACGAAGCTGGTATTGGCGGAAAGGCTGAGCACCGCGAGAATGCCGGCGATGGTGAGATAATAGAGCCAGCCATGGCCATAGACCGCGGCGATGAGTTGCGAGAGCACGCTCTGATAGCCGGGCGCCGTCTGATCCATCGTCGTAATGCCATAAACCCGCACGAGATACGAAATCCCGAGCAGCAGAAAGCCGAGCAGGACGACGATCGCGGTCAGCGTGCGGTGCGCGTTCACCACCACCGGTTCGCGGAACGCCTTGGTACCATTGCTCACCGCCTCGACCCCGGTCATCGCCGTGCAGCCGCTGGCGAAAGCGCGCATCAGGAGCCAGAGCCCGACCGCCTCGCTGCCCTTGGGCAGCGGCGGCGGGCGGATCACCGGCGCCGGATGCCCCCCGGCGATAATCGCCTTGGCGATGCCGAGCACCAGGACAAAGCCGAGAGAGCCGAGGAACAGATAGGTCGGCAGCGCGAAAGCGATCCCGGATTCCTTGGTTCCGCGCAGATTGATGAGGGTGATGGCGGCGAGGATGGCGAGACAGAGCCAGATGGTGAACGGCTGCAGCGCCGGCAGCGCCGAGATCAGCGCCGCGACCCCGGACGAGATGCCGACCGCGACATTGAGCATGTAGTCGATCATCAGCGCGATGGCGGCGAGAAGACCGGGATAGACGCCGAGATTCCGGCTGGCGACGGTGTAGGAGCCGCCGTTTTGCGGATAGGCGGCGATGGTTTGGCGATAGGAAAGGTAAAGCGTGGCGAGTAGCGCGAGAATGATCCATGTCAGCGGCTGGACGAAGCCGAGAGCGGGCGCCCCCGCCGCCGCCAGGATGCTGAGCATCGCCTCCGGCCCGTAGGCCGCCGAACTCAGCCCGTCGAGCCCCATCGCCGGGAGCGCCGGCACGAGGCCCATTTTCTGCCCCTCGGCCTCGCGATTGGCGAGCCTTCGCCCGAACAGCAAATCCCTCAGCATCCGTGTCTTTCCTCATTGCAACGAAGATGCCGCCAGTCTAACCCGGCCGCGCCCGATCGCTGCAAC
>JAKAQU010000001.1 GCA_021819535.1 Pseudomonadota bacterium
ATCTGCAGGCGGCGTTGGCCGCCCTTTTCACCTGCATGTGCGACCCGGGCGGGCCGGTCAGCCGGCGGGTGCCGGCGCTGCTCAGCTTCACGTTTCTTGGTGCCGCGACCCTCTGCGGTTTCGGGTTTTTGCGCGGGCTCGGCTATGGTGCCATTCCGCTTGCCTCCCTCGCCATTTTCGCCTTCAGCCTGGCCCGCATCTACGGCCAGGCGGCGCAGCAGGTGGGGGCGCTTGCGACCGTCGTCCTGGTCTTGGCGCTCGATCGCCCCTGGCCGGATGCCGCGACCGCGTTCTGGAGTTCAGCCCTTTTCATCGCCGGTGGCCTGTGGGCGGTGTTGCTCACGCTGGTGATCTGGCGGCTCCATCCCTATCGCCCGACCCGCCGCGCGGTTGCCGAAATCTATCGCGCGCTCGCCCTTCTCGCCGCCGATCTCCGCCGCCTCCTCGCCGAAGGCGATGCCGCCGCCTGGGAAGTGCATGCAAGATCACATCGGCGCGCGGTGCGGGAAGTCATCGAACAGGCACGCGGCGTGGTGCTGGCGACTTTGCGCCAGCGTGGCGCGCAGAGCCCGCGCGCGGCGCAGAGCCTGATCCGGCTGGAAGCGGCGGAGCAGATCTTCGCCGCCCTCATCGCGCTCGATGAAACCCTGCAATCGGCGCGCGAGCCGGCGCGGCGGCAAGCGGCGTCGAAACTGCTCCGCCGCCTCGCCCCGCTGCTGGCGACACTCGCGACCGGGATCATCCGCGACCGCATCGTCTCGCCCACGCGCATGGCGCAGGTGATCGCGGCGCTGGCAACGCCGGTCGTCGGCCTCGCGCCGGACGATCCGATCTCCCGCATCACCGCCGCCATCGTCGATCGCCTGGCGATCGCGCTCACCGTTACGCTGCCGGCCGGGCTCACCCCCGGCGCTCTCGCAGATGGCACGCCGCCGCCGCTCGGCGTCTGCATCCGCGCCCCGCTGGTCGCCAATCTCGCCGCCGATTCGGCCCCGCTCCGCCATGCCGCCCGCGCGGCCCTGGTCGCCGCCCCCGCGCTCGCCATCACCTTCTACCATGGCGGCTCCTATCAGCACTGGCTGACCATCACCTTGATTTTGACCATGCAGCCCTATTTCGCGACCACCCTGCAACGCGCGCTGGAGCGCATCGCCGGCACCGTCGCCGGCGGCTTCCTCGCCTCGCTGCTGGCGCTCGTGCTCCATTCCCCCTGGCAGTTCGCCGCAGCCCTGTTCCCGCTCGCCATCGCCGCGATGGCCGTGCGGGTAGCGAGCTTCGGGCTCTACATCACGCTGTTGACGCCGCTCATCGTGCTGCTGCTGGAAATCGGCCATGCCGGGACCAGTGGGCTTGAGATCGCCGTCATGCGGGCGCTCTATACGCTGCTCGGCGGGCTGCTCGCGGTCGCCGGCGCGCTGACTTTGTGGCCGAGCTGGGAGCCCGAGCGCCTGCAGGGCGAGCTTGCGGCAGCGCTATGCGCCCATGCCCGCTATGCCGATGCGACGCTCGCCGCCCTCCTCGGCCACGGCGATGAGGCTACCGCGGAGGCAGCGCGGCGGCAGGCGGGGATCACCAGCAACAATCTCGAAGCCTCGCTGGCGCGCGCGCTGCATGAGCCGCGGCGGGGACGGCAGAAGCGGCTCGAAATCGCCTTGGTCATCGATGCCGCGCTCCGGCGTCTGGCCGGGCGGCTGGTGGCGATGCGGCTCGCGACATCACCACCCGCACCCGATGATGCGGCGGCGCTCACTTCCTGGCGTGAGTGGATCGGCCAGGCGTTCGACGGCCTCGCCGCCCCCTCCCCTGCCGTCCCGCCGGCGCCGGCCGCCCCCGGCGATCCGGCACTCGCCGAAGCTCTCGGTCGCATCGCCCGCCAGCTCGACCTCATCGCCGGCGCCCTTCGGCGGGAAAGAGCTTCTTTTTCTGAAGAAAAAGAAGCAAAAAGACTTTGATCGGAGCGGTGGGCGCGGGGTGATGCGGCACACCCCTTTCAGGACCGCCATGCCCAGCCCGAACCGCTTTCCCCGGACAGAAGCTCGCCTGACCGCGACGCTTTCGCGAAACGCCCGCCCCGCCTATATAGCCGGCATGGAAGTGCCGTTCGTGAAAATGCATGGGCTCGGGAACGATTTCGTCGTCATCGACCGGCGTGCCCGCCCGCTTGCCTTGGCACCCGGAATGGCCCGGGAAATCGCCGATCGCCATCGCGGCATCGGCTGCGATCAGATCATCCTCCTCGACCACGCCGAGGGCGCCGATCTTTTCATGCGCATCCTCAACGCCGATGGCTCGGAGGCCGGCGCCTGCGGCAATGCGACGCGCTGCATCGCCGAATGGCTGCATCGCGAGAGCGGTATCACGACGCCACTGATCCGCACCCAGGCCGGCGATCTCCCGACCTGGCGCGAGGCGGATGGGCGGATCGGTGTCGATATGGGCGCGCCCCGCCTCGCCTGGGACGAGATCCCGCTCGCCCGCCCGCTCGATACCCTGCACCTGCCGCTGGCATGGGGCCCGCTCGCCGATCCGGCGGCATGCAGCATGGGCAATCCGCACGCGACATTTTTCGCGACCGCGGTCGAGGCGTTGCCGATCGCCGAACTCGGCCCGGCGCTGGAGGGCGATCCGCTGTTCCCAGAGCGCGCCAATATCGGGATCGCCGAAATCCTCTCGCGACGTAGGATCCGCCTCATCGTCTGGGAGCGCGGGGCCGGGCGCACGCTCGCCTGCGGCTCGGGAGCCTCGGCCGCCCTCGTCAATGCCCATCGCCGCGGACTGGCCGAGCGCTGCGCGACCCTCCTCCTCGATGGCGGCGAGATCGACATCGCCTGGCGCGAGGCGGATGGCCACGTCCTGATGACCGGCCCCGCCGCGATCGCTTTCGAGGGCACGATGACGCTCGCCGATCGCCCCGCATGAGCGCCGAGATCATCACCTTCGGCTGCCGCCTCAACGCCTATGAGAGCGAGGTGATGCGCGGCCATGCCGCCGGGCTCGATGATACCGTCATCGTCAATACCTGCGCCGTTACCGCCGAGGCCGAGCGCCAGGCGCGCCAGGCGATAAGAAGGCTCGCGCGCACGCGGCCGGGGGCGCGCATCATCGTCACCGGCTGCGCGGTGCAGACCGATCCCGCCCTCTGGGCGACGCTTCCCGGGGTCGCGCAAGTGCTCGGCAATGTCGAAAAACTGCGTCCCGAAAGCTTCCGCCGCGATGCCCCGAGCGCGGTCTCCGATATCATGGCGGCGCGGGAGACGGCGGCGCATCTGGTTCGCGACTTCGCCGGCCGCACCCGCGCCTTCCTCCAGATGCAGCAGGGTTGCGATCACCGCTGCACCTTCTGCATCATCCCCTTTGGCCGCGGCCCGAGCCGGAGTGTGGCACTCGGCACGCTGGTCGATGAGGCGCGGGCGCAGGTGGCGGCGGGGTATCGCGAAATCGTCCTGACCGGCGTCGATATCGCGAGCTACGGGCGCGATCTACCGGGGCGGCCGCCGCTCGGCCAGGCGGTGCGGCGCCTTCTCGCCCTGGTCCCGGAATTGCCGCGGCTTCGCCTCTCCTCGCTCGACCCGGCGGCGATCGATGATGATCTCTGGCGCCTGATCGCCGAAGAGCCGCGACTGATGCCCCATCTCCATCTTTCGCTCCAGGCGGGATGCGATCTCATCCTCAAGCGCATGAAACGCCGCCACTCGCGCGCCGAGGCCAAAGCCGTGATCGCGCGCGCGCGCTCACTCCGGCCCGGGATCGCGATCGGCGCCGATCTCATCGCCGGCTTCCCGACCGAGGATGAGACGCTGTTCGCCGAAACCCTCGCCTTCGTGCGCGAGGCGGAGATCCCGTTTCTCCACGTTTTCCCCTACAGCGCCCGCCGCGAAACGCCGGCCGCGCGGATGCCGCAAATCCCGCCCCCCCTCCGGCGTGAGCGGGCATCCCTTTTGCGCGCGGCGGGAAAGACGGCGCTTTCCGTGTTTTTGGCGACGAAAACCGGGACCGAGGCGCGGGTTCTGGTGGAAACCGAAGGTGAGGGAATGTCCGAGCATTTCGCGCGCGTGCGCCTCTCCCGGCCGGCGCCGCCGGGGACGCTCCTGACCACGCGCATCACCGGTGCCGGCAGCGATCACCTTCGCGCCGAGGTGCCCTGATGGCGCTCGGTTTTCTCTCGCGCCTCAAGGATGGGCTCGCCCGCAGCACGCAGAAGCTCACCAATGGGCTCGCCTCCGTACTCACCCGGCGCAAGCTCGATGACGAGGCGCTCGCCGACCTCGAGGATCTCCTGATCACGGCCGATCTCGGCCCGCAGGCGGCAGGCCGAGTGATCGCCGCGTTTCGGCGCACGCGCTTTGGCAAGGATATCGCCGAGGAAGAAATCAAGACCGCGCTCGCGGGCGAAATCGCGGCCATTCTCGCCCCGGTCGCCCGCCCGCTGCTCCCCGACCCTGCCCGCCATCCGCATGTCGTTCTCGTCGTCGGCGTCAATGGCACCGGCAAGACGACGACGATCGGCAAGCTCGCACTCGCCTGGCGCGAGGGCGGGCTGCAGCCGATGCTGGTCGCCGGCGACACGTTCCGCGCCGCCGCCGTCGAGCAGCTCGAAATCTGGGGCGAGCGGGTGGGCGCGCCGGTGATCAAGGGGGCGGCCGGGGCCGATGCCGCCGGCCTTGCTTTCGAGGCGCTCGCGCGCGCGCGCGCCGAGGGCGCCGATGTTTTGCTGATCGACACCGCCGGGCGGCTCCACAACAAATCGGCGCTGATGGAGGAATTGCGCAAGATCATCCGCGTCCTCCGCAAACAGGACGAAACGGCGCCGCATGCGGTGGTCCTGGTGCTCGATGCCACCACCGGCCAGAACGCGATCGAGCAGGTGCGCGTGTTCAAGGAGATGGTCGATGTCAGCGGGCTGATCGTGACCAAGCTCGACGGCAGCGCGCGTGGCGGGGTCGTGGTCGCGCTCGCCGAGACCTTCGGCCTGCCGGTCCATGCGCTCGGGGTCGGCGAGCGGGCCGGCGATCTCCGCGCCTTCGACCCGGAGGCCTTTGCCGCGAGCCTCGTCGGCCTCTGACGCGCCGGCCCGGCGAGCCCCCGCGGACGCGCTCAGTGCCCGCCGGTGCGCGCGCTGATCAGCCGCTCGGCGAGCACGGCGGCGATGATGATGCCGCCGATCGCCGAGTCATGAGAAAGACTGAGGCATTCTCAGCGATCATCGACACGAGGTTTATCCCCTTCGGCACGTATTTCGGCAAGAATTTGCTCGGCGGTTTCGTTCGTTTTGTAGTTTTTTCTTCGTAACCACCACTGACTCCATGCAATGGCTGTTGCGACCAGAAAGCCTATGAATACAATAATTTCACCTAAGGCAAGCGCGATAGTTCTTTTCATCTGATCCGACGAAAAGACGACGTAAAAACCATCAAATACGCCGGGAATCGAACCTACTAGGCCAGATACCGCTGCCGATACGAAAGAACTTGGAGTTGGAAGTTCACGAGGAGCCTTGGCTAGCCTTTTAAGATCAGAATCAGAAACATAACGAATGACCAAAGATTCTGGCGCTCTGTGATCCAAACGTATTTTTTGCCGGCGATTAGATGATGAACGAACATTTGGACGATTCTCGGCTAAATGTTCTGGATCGATAGGAGAATTTTTCTCATTACTGACTTCTGAAGATGGTTCATTCTCATCAAAAGAGTCTTCAGATAAAATTTTACCTGTGGAGTGATGTATATCTTGGGCGGACTGTTTGTGGGCAGTCACAATATCTATGTCAGCAGACTTGTCCTTTGGATCATCATGAGCGGACATAAGAGCCTGTCTATTCCAAAGTAGGCTCAGATTCGTCTTGAACTTCTTCTCTCTCCAACTCGGCAACGAGCCGCGAGAGATGGCGAATTAACGATTTGATATCTGAAAGAGGCATTACCACGGCGCTTCGATAGAACGGTCTATATTCGCGGCCCACATAGTCGCCAAAGACGATGCGTACCATCTTGCATTCTCGTATGATGCTCGTCGAGAAGGTATCGCAGTAATGAGCAGGCACCTGAAGCCAGGAATTTTCTGGGTCACTTTCCGGGGCTTTCCGGAGTTTTCGTTTTGATATCGTTTCTGACATAACAAAACCCTTCTGTTATTAAGAATAATTTTTGCTTTGGAGTTGCCATCTGGTCAAGTCAGAAGAAGTGCAGCGCATGAGAGAGTCGATAAATCCCTTCAGCGCCCGCCGGTGCGCGCGCTGATCAGCCGCTCGGCGAGCACGGCGGCGATGATGATGCCGCCGATCGCCGAGCCCTGCCAGAACGGCGAGACGCCGAGCAGGTTGAGGCCGTTCCTGATCATCACCATGATGAAAACGCCGATGAAAGTGCCGATGATCGACCCCCGCCCGCCCGCGAGCGAAGCCCCGCCGATGACCACGGCGGCGATGGCGTCGAGTTCGAGCGCTGTGCCGGCCAGGGGATCGATGGAGAGGATCTGCGCCGACAGCAAAACCCCGGCGACGGCGGCGAGCGCGCCCGAGACGACATAGGGAAGGATGCTGTAGGCGAGCACGTTGAGGCCGGCGGCGCGCGCTGCCTCGCGGTTCGAGCCGATGGCATAGATGGTCCGCCCGCCCTTGGTGAAGGTGAGATAGAGCCAGGCCAGAACGTAGAGCGCGATGAGTGTTGCGACGTTGGAGGGAACGCCGAGGATCGGCGTATAGACGAGATCGTTGAAGCCGGGCGGGAGATCGGAGATCGAGTTCTGGCCGGAGAAGATATAGGCGAGGCTGCGCCCGATCGCCATCACGCCCAAGGTGACGACGAAGGAGGCGAGGCCGAAGCGCGCGACCAGGATGCCGGAAAAAAGGCCGATCCCGGCGCCGATGGCGATGGCGACGAGAACGCCGCCGAGAATGCCGCCATGCGGCATCGCGAGTCCCATCAAAACCGCCGTGACGCCGAGCACCGAGCCCACCGAAAGATCGATCCCGCCGGTCAGGATGACGAAGCTCATCCCGGCCGAGACGATGCCGGTCACCACTGATTGGTCAAGAAGATTGAGGAGATTGTTGGTTTGCAGGAAAAACGGCGAGGCGAGCGAGAGGGCGGCGAAAACGATGAGGGCGAGGCCGAACATCCGCACTTCGAGGCGGGTTGCAAGGCGCGCCCATCCGCGCCGGGCGAGGCTGTCTGACATCTGCAAAAATCTCACATCTGACGGGAAACGAGGTCAGCGACGCGCCGGGTGATCGCTGTAGCGTCGGGCAGGCCAAGGGCGTCGGGCAGGCCAAGGGCGTCGGGCAGGCCGGGGCCGGCGAGCGAAAGCCCGATCACGCCGAAATCATGGCCGCGATGGCCGCGCATCGGCACCAGAAGGGTGTGGCGATCGCCATCCGCCTCGGCAACGAAGCGCGCCTGCGCCGCGTCGAGTGCCGCCTTGATCCGGGTTTCGCCGAATAACGGTGTCGCGCCGGCGGCAAATCCCGGATCAGCCGGCGCGCTCACGCCGGCGCGGGCGAGGCAAAAGAGCCGCCCGCCGTCAAGGAGCGCCCAGAACGCGACCCCCCCGGTTTCGGCCGCCAGCTCGCTGAGGAATTGCCCCGTCGCCGCCATCGAGCTGCGTGGCGCGGCAAACAGCGTGAGTTTGGCCTCGTCGAGGACCGCACTCGGCATCTCGGCGATGGTGGCGCCGTCGCTGATGACGACGATGCGCGAACAAAGCCCGAGCAATTCCTCGAAATCGGAGGAGACGACGAGGATCGCGGTGCCGGCGTCGGCGGCCTCGCGCAGCATGGCGTAGATCGCCTGGCGCGTGCCGATATCGACGCCCTTGGTCGGCTCGTCGAGCAAAAGCACGCGTGGCTCCAGCAGCAGCCAGCGGGCGAGGATGATCTTCTGCTGCATGCCGCCCGAGAAATTCAGCATATTGGCATCGAGCAGGCGCTCGGCTGGCAGATCGAGCGTCTTGAGGAGGGCGCGAATACGTGCCTCGCGCGTCCGATAGCCGAGGCCGAAGCCGCGATGCGCCGAAAGATGGCCGAGGAGGAGATTTTCCCGCACCGAGAAATCGGGGACGATGCTCTGGCCGCGCCGATCCTCGGGCACGAAGGCTATTCCGGCGCGGATGGCGGCACGCGGATGGCGTGGCGCGAATGGCCGGCCGGAAAGCAGAACCTCGCCGCCCTGGCGCGGGCGAAGGCCGAATAGAGCCTCGAGCGTCTCCGATCGCCCGGCGCCGACCAGCCCGCCAAGGCCGAGGATTTCGCCGCGATGAAGCGAAAACGAGACATCGCGCACCATCGGCGCCGCCGCCAGATGGCGCGCGGTGAGCACCGAGGCGGTCGTGATATCGGCGGCGCGATGGTGATGAATGCGCCCGAGTTCCTGGCCGACCATGAGGCGCACGATATCGGCCTGGCTCAGGCTCGCGGTCGGCAGGGCGGCGGCGACCGTCCGCCCCTCGCGCATCACGCTGACGCGGTCGGTGATCGCGAGTACTTCCTCTAGTCGGTGCGAGACGAAGATCAGGCCGTGGCCGGCGGCGCGCAGCCGCGCCATGACATCGAACAGCCGCTCGACCTCGCCCGGGCTCAAGGACGCGGTCGGCTCGTCGAAAATGATCAGCGCGGCATCGACGGCGAGCGCCTTGGCGATTTCGACCAGTTGGCGTTGTGCCGCCGAAAGCCTGCGGATTTCGGCCCCGAGCGGCAATGTTTCGGCCTGGCCGAGATTTCCGAGGATCGAGAGCGCCTCCGCCCGCCGCGCCCGGAGCGAGAGCCATCCCGGGCGGGCGAGATCGGGGAGAAAGATGTTTTCGAGCACCGTCAAATCGGGGGCGAGGCTGGTTTCCTGCAACACCATGCCGATCCCGGCCTCGATCGCCGCCCGCGGGCCGGCGGGGTCGAACGGCTTGCCACGCCACAGCAACTCGCCGCGATCGCGCCGGACATGGCCCGAGATCACCCGTGAGAGGGTGGATTTGCCGGCGCCATTGGCCCCGAGCAGGCCATGCACCTCGCCGGCGGCGAGCGCGAAATCGGCCCCGGCGAGAGCGCGCGTCGGGCCGAAGTTTTTTTCGATCCCGCGGGCCGAGAGGAGCAGCGCCTCACCCGCCGGCGGCGGAGAGAGCGGCAGAGCGCCCTCCCCGCCCCGCCCCGCCATCAAGCCAATTCGCCGGCGAATACCGTACGCTTGATGACCGGCAGCATGCGATCGACGTTATTGCCGGTGATGACCAGGATCGGCACCGAGGTTTCCTTGGGCACGCTCGCGCCGCGGAAATGCGCGAGCAGGGCTTCCGCCGATTTCACGCCCATCTCGTAGGGCTGCTGCATCCCCGAGCCAACCACCTGGCCGGATTTGATGAGTTGCACCAATTCTGGCGTGCCGTCGAAGGCGGCGACCAAGACCTGCCCCTCGCGCCGCGCCGCCTTGATCGCACGCAAGGCGCCGCTGGTCGGCTGGTCGGTCTGGATGAAGAGGCCGCGGAGATCGGGATGCGCGGTCAGCATGTCCTGGACGAAGCGGAAGGTTTCATCGGTGGTGTAGGATTGCATCTGTTGCAGCGGCACTTCCTTGGCGATGCCGGCCTCGCGCATCGCGGTGCGGAACCCGGCGGTGCGCGCCTGGCCGTTCTTGCGCGCCTGGCTGATGGTGACCATGCCATAGCTGCCATCCTGCCAGCCCTTGGCCTTGATTTCGGCCGCCAGCACCTTGCCGATGCCATAGGCGCCATCGAAATTATCGGAAATCACGAAGGAGACGTATTCGCCGGAATTGGTGCCGATATCGGACACTACAACCGGGATGCCGGCCTTTTGCGCAAGCCCCAGCACCGCCGGCGCGGTCGAGCTGTCGGTCGGCGAAATGCAGATGCCGGCAACGCCACGCGCGATCACGTCCTGCGCGTTCTTCAACTGGGTCGCGGCGTTGTTGTGGCTGTCGAGGGCGGTGAAGCCGTAGCCCTGCGTCTTCGCGGTATCGCCGATGCCCTTGGCGAGATAGCGCCAAAACGGGAGATCGAGGCCGGGCGTGAGATAGACGATGGTCTTCTCCGCTGCCCGCGCCGTAAGCGAAAGCGTGCCGAGTGCCGCGACGGACGCCACCCCTTGCAGCAAGGATCGCCGTTGCATGTTTTCCTCCTCTTTCGTTTGCCCCGCCGAGGGCGGGGGTGCCCTTCTTCTATGGATCAGTCACGCCCGATGCTCAAGTCACACTCAGATTTCGGTCCGCCCTTCCAGCGTCCAGGGATGCAAAGCCCGCATCCTCGCGCGCAATGATCGCAGATTTTCGTCGCGATTGGTGATCGTGCGCAGCATCGAGTTCTCATGCACGCGATAGCGCACCAACGGCGCATCGACATGCACGCCGAACAGCCCGCTTTCGGCGAGCCGGCACCAGAAATCAAAATCCTCCCACCCAGTCGGGCGAATATCATGATAGCCGCCGATCGCAGCCCAGGCGGCGAGCCTGACCAGCGCGGTCGCATCGATGTAGTTGCCGGGGGCAAGGCGGATCGGATCATAGGAGAGATTGGCGAAGACATCATCGGCGCCGCCGAAGCGCTGCATCGTCGGGTAGGCGAAGGCGGCACCGGTTTCTTCGAGGGCGGCAAGGCAGCGCGCAAGGCATGTGGGCAGCATGATGTTGTCGGCATCGAACGGCATGACATAGGGGGTTTCGGCATGCGCGAAACCGGCATTGCGGGTTTTCGCGAGCCCCGCGTTGCGCGTGTTGCGCAACAGGAGCGCGCGGCCGAAACGGGCATGGTGTGCCTCGAACCACGCCTTGGCGACGGCAAGTGAGGAATCGGTCGAGGCGTCGTCGATGACGACGAGATCGAGGGCGGGAATCGTCTGCGCCGCGATCGAATCGAGGGTTTCGCCGACGAAGCCGGCGTAATTGTAAAGTGGCACGATCACGGTCAAGACGCCGCGGGCAAGCGTGTCATGGACGAAGACGGTTTCGGTTTCGGGCACCTCCGGCGGCGCGGGATCGGGGCGCGCGGCGAGCGCGATATCGAGCGCGAATTGGCGCGCCGCCCGCCGCCCGGGGCTCAGGGTCTGGTCGAGAAAACTGCCCGCGAGTTCGACGCGTCGCTCCGGCCCATAGGCCCAGAGCGTATGAAAATAGGCGCGCTCGGCAAGCCGCCGGCGCAACTCAGCATCATCGACGAGGCGGCGCAGAGCCTCGAACCAGGCCTCCTCGTCGGCAGCGAGAAACCCAGTCTCGCCATCGCGCACGGCGCGGCGGAAGGGCGCGGTCGGCGAGCAGACGGAAGGGACGCCGACGAGCGCCGCCTCGAAATATTTAAGCTCGCTTTTGGCCTCGCAAAACGGATTGCCCGCTTCGAGCGGCGCGAGATTGATGGTGAAACGGGCAAGCTCGCGCGGCAATTCGGCAACCGGCACCATCTCTCGCCATTCGATCTGATCGGCAACGCCGACCAGTTCGGGAAATTCGTCGATATCGAGGGTCGGCCACGGGCCGCTCTGGAACAACACCAGCCGGCATTGCGGCCGGGCGGCGAGAAGCCGCGCGACCGCGCCCGACGCCAGCTTGAAATCACGCTGATGGGTGCGGCTGCCACCAGCATAGCCGAGGCGGATGAGCCCATCGGGGGCGGCAAGCCGGCGGGCGCGAACGGCAAGCCGCGCCAGCCACCAATTCTCGCGATCGAAGCCGTTTGGGATGACGAAGGTCGGAATGGCCCAGCGCTGCGCCTGGCCGGCGAGGAAATGGGTCGGCGTGATGGCGAAATCCATCGCTTTCAGGGTTTCCTGGACGGCGAGGAAATGCCCCTTGACGGCCGCCGGGTCGAGGCCGCGGGTGCGGATGCCGTCGATCACGTCGGGGTCGGCGAGATCGGCATCGAACATCAAATCATCGACATCGAACACCATCCGCGCCCCGCAACTCCGCGCCCGCTCGACGATGTCGCGCAGTTCCGCACTCCAGCCGAGCCGCCAGACGATGAGAAGATCGACAACGCCGATGCGATCGGCCAGCCTCTCGCCGGGAAGCGGCTTGCCGTCCTTGGTGGTCGGCTCGTGGAGGCTCACGATCGCGCCCGCCGCGCGCAGCGCCTCGGCGAGGCGGAGGACGCGATAGGTATGGCCGGGCGTGTCGGCCTCGCCGGACAGAATGGCGACACGCTGCCCACCCCCCTCGGCAGAGGCCGGCATTCCCCCCCCTGGCACGCCCCCTTGCGCGAGGTCGAGGGGGAGCGGGTCGTCATCGCGCCGCGCCGGGCGGATCGGGCGGTTCTCGGCGCGGCCGAACTGCTCGTAATGCGCGAGCGGATTGGTCCTCTGCGCAATCACGTCCGGGTTCAGCGCGAGATAGTCGAGCGTCGAGAAATCCGGCCCCGGGTCATAGCCGAGAGAGACGCCCTCGCTCGCGTAATGCCGCACCGGATCGACCCCGCTCGCCACGACCTCGGGATAGCGGGTCAGATACCAGGCGCGATCGAAGAGCGGGCTTGCGGCAATGACGGCGATGTCCTGTTTGCCGTAATGGCGAAGGACGCGGCCGAGAAGCCCCTCCCGGCGCACCGGGCGCAGGGCCGCGCCATAGGCACGCTGCAAGACTCGCAAGCGCTGGCCGAGGCTGGCGAGCGCCAATAAAGGGGCCTGATCGGCGCGCAGGGAGCGGGCTTCGCCGACGGCGGCGTGGGCTTTCGCTTCGAGGCCGGCGATCTCGGCGGCCATGACCTCGATACGGGCCGCGATGGTGCCGATCATCGCCCGGTCGCGCTCGGCCAAAGCCCGCTCGCGCGCGGCGGTGGCGCGAAGAGCCGCGGTCTCGGCGAAATCATCGAGCAAGAACAGACTCGTCGGCAGGTCCGGGAGCGGCGCATCGGCGGCGAGTGCGAGCAGGAACGGCGCGCTCGGCAGCGAGGCCGCCGCCGAGATCGCACCCGTCGCCGCATGATCGAAGACCACGGCGCCGCGCGGCGTCTCGGGGAGGAGGGCAAAGCCGGCGAAGCCGCGCTCGGGAATGAGGGTGATATGGGCGAACTCGGCGCCGAGGAGGGCTGCGAAATCGGCGCGCGAGAAAGCCTGGCGCGAGAATCTCGCGGGTGGCGCGAGGTCGCGGTCGCGGACGCTCAGGAAAACGCAGCCCCCCGGGCGCAAAGCGGTGCGGCAGGCGGCGAGAAGGGCTTTCGGATCGTCGCACCACTCCAGGATGTCGAGGCAGAGCACGATGTCAGCGGCAGCGATGGGGAGGGCTGCGGTTCCCTGTTCGATCTCGCCTCGCGCGATCGGGCGCAGTGATTTCGCCGCGCGCGCAACGGCTGCCGGCACGGTTCCGCCTTTGCCGGACAAAACGGCGATGGCATCGCGTCCGCGACAGAGATGGGCTGCGAACAGCCAGGCATGGGCGAGTTCAGGCGGAAGCCCGCGCAATTCCGCCGCATCGGCATCGGAGGCCAGAACGTGATCCATCGGAAGCTCATCCATCAGGGCGGCCTTCTCATTGCCGGACGCAATTCGGCGGGCGGAGTTTGTCCCGGCGCGGTCTCGATCGCAACGCGGGGAGAGCGGGGCGAGCATTGAAGGGGCGAAAACCGAGGGTCAAGTTTGCTTTGTCTCTGCCGCCGAAACATGTTAGGGAATGCTGCATATCGACAGAGCAAGACACGTATTCCGGGAAAAAATCGCGGATGAGCTTTTTCCTTTCCGCTACGCGCACTGTGATCATACCATGACCGCCCCCATCACTGGCCGGCGACGGCGCGGTATCTCGCTTGCCGGCCTTTCTCTCGGCTGCATCCGCGTGGGACGCGCGGTCGCTCGGCGCAACCGTGCGCTCGGGGCGCTGCTGCGGTTTTTGTGGCGCCCACTCAAGCTCTTTCTGATGCCGGTGTTCGAGCACAAGAATCCGAATGCCTATGAGAACTGGATCGCCAAATACGACCGGCTGCTTCCGGCCGATCGGGCGGCGATCGTGCGCCATGTGGCACTTATGCCACGGCAGCCGGAATTCGTTTTGCTCCTCCCGGCCGACCCCGCCGCACTCACGCCGCTTCGCGGGAGCCTCGCCTCGCTCCGGGACCAGATCTATGCGCGCTGGCGAGCGATCGTGCTCGTCTGCGGCCCGATCTCGGCCTCCGAAAAGCACGCCCTGGAGGGCGCCATCGCCGCCGATGCCCGGCTCCATCTCGTAATCACCGAGGCGGAGGGGGTTTTCGACCCCGGCGCGGCGTCTTTGTCCCCGGCGGCACAGTCGGCGGCAGATTTCGCCGTGCCGCTGATGCCGGGTGATCGCTTGGCCGCGCAGGCGCTTTACGAACTCGCGGCCGAGATCAACGCCTATCCCGAAACCGCGCTCCTCTACGCCGACGAAGACCGGCTCGATGATGGCGGTAAGCGCTACGCCCCCTATTTCAAACCCGATTTCGACCCCGATCTCCTGCTCGCGCAGAACTACCTCACCGGGCTTACGGCTTACCGCCTCGATCTCGTCACCCGGATCGGTGGCTTGCCGGGCACCGATGCCGCATCCTGCTGGCATGAGGTGGCGCTCGCCGCCAGCGCCGAGGCCGGTTTCGCGCGCATCCGCCATATTCAGAGCGTCTTGTGCCATCGCCGGCGGGAAGACCCGCTATCCGCGCGTGCGGCGGCGGAGGCCGCGGCACATGATCATGCGGCGGTCGCGCGCCATCTCGCGCGATGCGCGATCCCGGCCGCGATCGTGCCTGCGGCCGAGGAAAACCGTTTTCGCCTGCGCTGGAATCTCCCGACGCCGGCGCCCCTGGTCTCGGTCATCATCCCGACGCGCGACCGGGCGGAGCTTTTGGCGCAATGTCTCGAAGGCCTGCTCACGCGCACCGATTACCCGGCGATCGAGGTGATCATTGCCGATAACGACAGCCGCGAGCCGGCGACGGCGGCACTCTACGCTCGCCTCGCGGCGGATGGGCGGGTGCGGATTTTGCCGATGCCGGGGCCGTTCAACTATTCACGCCTCAATAACCGCGCCGTCGCCGCGGCGGCCGGCGATGTCCTCCTATTGCTGAACAACGATATCGACGTGATCGCGCCGCATTGGCTCGGCGAAATGGTCGCGCACGCGATCAGGCCGGAGATCGGGGCGGTGGGCGCCAAGCTCCTCTACGCCAATGATACCATCCAGCATGCCGGCGTCATTCTCGGCATGGGCTGGCCGGAGGGGGTGGCCGGCCATTATTATTGCTTCGAGAAGCGCAACGCGCCCGGGGCATTCGATCTCCTGCGTGTTACGCGCTCGACCTCGGCGGTGACGGCGGCCTGCCTTGCGGTGCGGAAATCGGTATTTCTGGAGGCGGGCGGCTTCGACGAGGAAAATCTCACTGTCGCGTTCAACGACGTCGATCTCTGTCTCCGCATTCAGGCGCGCGGATATCGCAATTTGTGGACGCCTGACGCCGAACTCTATCATTTTGAATCGGCGACGCGCGGCAAGGATCTGGGAGGCGAGAAAGCGCAGCGTTTTTACGCCGAAATCGCTTACATGCGCGCGCGTTGGGGCGATATTCTCGACCGTGATCCCTATTGGAATCCCAATCTTTCGCTGAGTTCAGGCGCGCGCGATCTCGCCCCCTTCCCGCGTCGGCCGAAGCCGTGGCTCGCGTTTCCACCGGAGACGGTGCGCGACGACCCCGCCGCGCGCGACGCGGCGCCGCGCTGGCCGCATCAGCGCCTCCTCACCACGCCGGAATAGCCAAAAGACCGAGCCCGGATCGGATCCGGGCGGGGATCAGGAGATCCCGGTCACCTCGCCCGCGTCGTCGAGCCTGATATGCTCGGCGGCGGGGCGGCGGGGAAGGCCGGGCATGGTCATGATCTCGCCGGCGAGTGCCACCACGAACCCGGCCCCGGCGGCGAGCCGCACCTCGCGCACCGGCAGGATATGCCCCGTCGGCGCGCCGAGAAGGGCGGGATCGGCACTGAAACTATACTGGGTTTTGGCGACGCATATCGGGAGATGGCCGAACCCGGCGGCTTCGAACGCGGCGAGGCGCCGGCGCGCGGGCGGCGCGATATCGATGTCGGCGGCATGATAGATGCGGGTCGCGATGGTGCGGAGCTTGTCGGCAAGCGGTAATTCCGGCGCGTAAAGCGGGCGGAACCGCGCGGTCTTGCCGGCGACCGCGGCCGCAACCGT
This sequence comes from Pseudomonadota bacterium, assembly GCA_021819535.1. Classification (GTDB taxonomy): domain Bacteria; phylum Pseudomonadota; class Alphaproteobacteria; order Acetobacterales; family Acetobacteraceae; genus Acidibrevibacterium. Next base: position 16,131 of record JAKAQU010000001.1, read on the forward strand.
GTCTGCCAGCGCCGCCGCCCCCGCGGCCCCCTCCGCCCAATGCGTGCAGCGCACCAGCGCCACATCGAGCGGTGTCAGCGCCGCCGCGAGGGCGGCGAACTCGGCCTCGGTATCGCCGGGGAAATGGTTGAGCGCGACCACCACCGGCAGCCCGAAGCTGCGCATATTTTCGACATGGCGGATGAGATTGGCGGCGCCAAGCGCGACCGCGGCGGGATCCTCGGCGCCGAGTTCGGCGCGCCCGCGCCCGCCATGCATCTTGAGCGCGCGGAGGCTCGCGACGATCACCGCGCAATCGGGCGCGAGGCCGGCGCTCGGGCATTTGATGTCGAGGAATTTTTCGCCGCCGAGATCGGCACCGAACCCGGCTTCCGTCACCACGAAATCGGCGAGCTTCAGGCCGAGCTTCGTTGCGATCGCCGAATTGCAGCCATGGGCGATATTGGCGAACGGCCCGCCATGGACCAGGGCCGGCGTATGCGCCAGCGTCTGCACCAGATTGGGCATCAGGGCCTCGCGCAAGAGCACCGCCATGGCGCCATCGGCCTTGAGATCGGCGCATGTGACGAAGCTTGCATCACGCCGGGCGCCGACGATCATGCGCCCGAGACGATGCTGGAGATCGGCGTGGTCGCGGGCGAGGCAGAACGCCGCCATCACCTCGGAGGCGACGGTGATGTCGAAACCGGTCTCGACGGGGGCACCATTGGCGACGCCGCCGAGGCCGGCGACCATGGCGCGGAGCGTGCGGTCATTGATATCGAGCGCCCGGCGCCAGGTGACGCGGCGCGGATCGAGCCCGGCCTCGTTGCCCCAATAAATATGATTGTCGATCATCGCCGCGAGCAGATTATTGGCCGCGGTGATGGCGTGAAAATCGCCGGTGAAGTGGAGATTGATTTCCGCCATCGGGGCGATCTGCGCATGCCCGCCGCCGGTCGCGCCACCCTTCTGGCCGAAACAGGGGCCGAGACTGGGCTCACGGAGGCAGAGCACTGCCCGCCGCCCGCTCGCGTTCAGCGCATCGGCGAGCCCGATCGAGGTCGTGGTCTTGCCCTCGCCGGCCGGGGTCGGGCTGATACCGACCACCAGCACCAGGGCACCATCCGGGCGGCCCGCGGTTGCGCGAATGAACTCGAAATCGATTTTTGCCTTATGGCGCCCGTAAGGTTCCAGCGCCTCGGCCGGGATGCCGAGACGCTCGGCGATCTCGGCGATGGGGCGGAGACGCGCCGCGCGCGCGATGTCGAGATCGATGTTGCCTGTGCTGCTCATGACGCGGGCTTTGGCATGGTTCGGAGGCAAAATCCATCCCTCTTCATGCGAAAATGTCGGGGCTGATATGACGTACTACCCGGTGGTGCCGAACGGGCGTAATGTTTTGGCGTCCAAGAACCCAAAACAAGAGGAAACCCATGGAACGACGCAATCTCCTTCGCGGCCTTGGCGCCGGTGCGATCGGCCTCGCCGGTCTGGCCGCGGGCCAAGCGCGGGCGCAAAGCGACCCGGCCGGCACCATGCCGCCGCCACGCGATTGGAACGATCCCGCGACCGTCATCTATCCCGACCCGGCCTTCGAAATTTTCGACCCGCGCTTTGCCAAATACAATGCCGGCACGACCTCGATCGAGCGCATTTTCACCGGCGCCGTCTGGACCGAGGGGCCGGTCTGGTTCGGCGACTGGCATAGTCTTCTCTTCAGCGACATCCCCAATAACCGTATCCTGCGCTATGATACGATGACGCGGGAGACGACGATTTTCCGCCATCCGTCGGGTTACGTGAACGGCAATACCCGCGATCGCCAGGGTCGGCTCGTCTCCTGCGAGCAGGGCGGACGGCGCATCAGCCGCACCGAATATGATGGGCGGATCGTCACCGTCGTCGACAGCTATAATGGCAAGCGGCTGAACTCGCCGAACGGCGTCATCGTCAAATCCGACAACACGATCTGGTTCACCGATCCGACCTACGGCATCGGCGGCGACCATGAGGGCAACCGCGCCGAGCCGGAACTGCCGCGCAACGTCTATCGCTTCGATCCGCAAAGCAACAAACTCAGCGTCGTGGTCGGCGATTTCTCGATGCCGAACGGGCTCTGCTTCTCGCCCGATGAGAAGAAGCTCTATATTTCGGATACCGGCGTTCTCGGCGGGCCGGAGCCGAAACACACGCTGGTCCGCGTCTTCGATGTCGGCGATGATGGGAAATTGTCGAATGATCGCGTGTTCCATGATTTCAAGGGCGATGGCACTTATATCGCCGATGACATGCGCGTCGACGAGGACGGCAATCTCTGGTGCGCCGGCGGCTGGGGCCCGGCGACAATGAACGGGGTGCGCGTTTTCGCCCCCGACGGCACCCCGATCGGCGCGATCGTTCTGCCCGAAGTCGGCGGTAATCTGTGTTTTGGCGGCCACCAGCATAATCGCCTGTTCATTGCGGCGAGTAAGTCGATCTACGCGATCGATGTCGGCACACGCGGCGTCGAGCTATAGATTTTCCGCCGGAGCCTGAGCCCTTTCTCCCGGAATGGCGGCGTCTTCGGCGCCGCCATCTCGGTTTTTTCCCTCCGATGATTGCGCGATCATTGTCGTGATCATCCTCCCTCATCTTCGTCAGCCTTGCGACGCCACCCGTTCGGCTCGATGAGCAAGCGGGGTTGGGATCGGCGTGTCGGCGAACGCTGCCCCCCCCAACGCGATATAAGCCCGCCGCGAAATATGTCCGCTTTGCTACCTTTCTTCCCGAAATTGCGCTTTGGCTTGAGCCGAAGCCGCAAGAGAAGAAAAAAATTAGGCTTCAAATCGGTCTTAAATTCACTTTTTCTCTCGCGCCGCGGCCGCACCTCCTCTATAGGAACGAAAGCCGAGCGACCGCGGGCGCGGTTCAGCCGCGTCCGCAACCGGAGAGAAAGAAATGCCCGATCGCATGCTGAAATTCGTTCATCTTGCCCAACAGATGCCGAACAAGCGCGACCTTGCCGCGCGGCGCAGCGATTTCAACGAAATATACGAGCGTTTCGACCGCAAAGCGGCGGCGGCGCAGGCGAGCCGCTGCAGCCAATGCGGCGTGCCGTTCTGCTCGGTGCACTGCCCGCTCCACAACAATATCCCGGACTGGCTGAAACTCACCGCCGAGGGGCGGCTCGAGGAAGCCTACGCACTCAGCAGCGCCACCAATAATTTCCCCGAGATCTGTGGTCGCATCTGCCCGCAGGATCGGCTGTGCGAGGGCAATTGCGTCATCGAGAAGGGCTATGAGAGCGTCACCATCGGCGCCGTCGAGCGCTTCATCACCGATACCGCCTTCGCCGAGGGCTGGGTCGCGCCGCGGCGGCCGGCGCACGAACTCGGCCTTTCGGTCGGCATCATCGGCGCGGGGCCGGCTGGGCTCGCGGCGGCGGAGGAACTGCGCGCCCGCGGCTATACCGTCCATGTTTACGACCGGCACGATCGTATCGGCGGGCTGATGATCTATGGCATCCCGAATTTCAAGCTCGAGAAGGAGATCGTGCTCCGCCGCTCGCAGCTTTTGACCGAGGCCGGGGTGCAGTTCCACACCAATATCGCGATCGGCCGCGATATCAGCTTCGCCGAGCTTCGCGCCCGCCATGCCGCCCTCCTGATCGCGACCGGCGTCTATCAACCGCGCGAGATCGCCGGCCCGGGCTCGGGCATCCCCGGCATCGTGCCCGCGCTCGATTATCTGATCGCCGCCAACCGCAAGGGCCTCGGCGATGACGTTCCCGCCTTCGATAGCGGCGATCTGAATGCCGCCGGCAAGCGGGTCGTCGTCATCGGCGGCGGCGATACCGCCATGGATTGCGTGCGGACGGCGGTTCGCCAGGGCGCGCGCTCGGTGCAATGCCTCTATCGCCGCGACCGCGCCAATATGCCGGGCTCGCTCCGGGAAGTGAAAAACGCCGAGGAGGAGGGGGTCGAGTTCGTCTGGCTCTCGGCGCCGGAGGCGTTTCTCGGCGATGAGAGGGTGCGCGGCGTGCGCGCGGTCCGCATGCGGCTCGGTCTGCCCGACGCCTCCGGGCGGCAATCGGTCGAGCCGGTGGAAGAGAGCCATTTCACCGTCCCCGCCGATCTCGTGATCAAGGCGCTCGGCTTCGACCCCGAGCCGCTCCCCGCCATGTTCGACGAGCCGGGCCTCGAGGTGACGCGGCACGGAACCCTCCGCATCAGCCCGCGCGCGTTCATGACCAGTCTTTCCGGCGTGTTCGCTGCCGGTGACATCGTGCGGGGCGCGAGCCTCGTCGTCTGGGCGATCCGCGACGGTCGTGATGCGGCGGCGCGCATCCATGCCTGGCTCGGCCAGCAAGCGAGCCTGCGGGAGGCCGCGGAATGAGGCCCCTCTTCCCTGCCCTCGCCCTTCTCTCCTCTCTCGCCACACTCGCGCCATGCGCCGCCGGCGCCGATGACGCAGCCCTGCACGAGGCGGAAACGCTCGCGGATATCACCGCACCCGAAGCGACGATGTCGCAAATCCTCGGCCTGATGCGCGAGCGCCTGATCACGATCATCGCCGCCGCCGGCGCGCCTTCGACGGACGAGGCCCGTAAGATCGTCGATGACGTTCTGATGCCGGATTTTCATGCCGCCCTCCCCGCACTCAAGCAGCAGATCGCGGCGATCTGGGCGGGCTCGCTCTCCGCCGACGATCTCCGCGCCACCATCGCCTTTTATCGGACGCCGGCGGGCCGGCACCTGCTCGCGGCAACACCGCGAATCACCACCAAATCTTTCCAGGTGGGCGCGATGTGGGGCCAGAAAATCGCCCGCGACGCGGTCAAGAAACACGCCGACGAATTGCGCAAGCGCGGCATCAGGGTCTGAGGAGCACGAGATGAACAGCGAAACCGGAGCGGATTTTATCGGCGCCTGGGAAAACAATGCCGCGCGCCTCGGCCAGACCTACCGTTCGGCGGACGAGCACGACGCTTGCGGCGTCGGGTTGATCGCCGCCCTCGATGGCAAAAAGCGGCGCGATGTCGTCGAGGCCGGGATCGCGGCACTCCGCGCGGTCTGGCATCGCGGTGCCGTCGATGCCGATGGCAAGACCGGCGATGGCGCCGGCATTCATATCGAAATCCCGCAGGATTTCTTCATCGAAGCGGTCGAGCGTGGCGGCGACAAACTCCGCTATCCGGGGCCGATCGCCGTCGGGCAGGTGTTTTTGCCGAAAACCGATCTTTCGGCGCAGGAGCATTGCCGCGAAATCGTCGAGAGCGAAATCCTCGCGTTCGGCTATGCAATCTACGGCTGGCGGCAAGTGCCGATCAATGTCGCTTGCATCGGCGAGAAGGCGAACGCGACGCGGCCCGAGATCGAGCAGATCATGGTCGGCAATGCGCGCGACGCCGACCCCGAAACCTTCGAGCGCGATCTCTACATCATTCGCCGCCGTATCGAAAAGCTCGCGCAGCAGGCCCAGATTCCGGAACTCTATTTCTGTTCCCTCTCGGCGCGCTCGATCATCTACAAGGGCATGTTCCTCGCCGAGAGCCTGACAGACTTCTATCCCGATCTTCTCGATCCGCGTTTCGTCTCGCGCTTCGCGATCTATCATCAGCGCTATTCGACCAACACTTTTCCGACCTGGCGTCTCGCCCAACCCTTCCGCACGCTCGCCCATAACGGCGAGATCAACACGCTCGCCGGCAACGTGAACTGGATGAAAAGCCATGAGACACGGCTCGCCGCGGGGCAGCTCGATCCCTATCTCGATGACATCAAGCCGGTGGTGCAGGCGGGTGGCTCGGATACCGCGATCCTCGATAATGTCTTTGAACTTCTCGTCCATGCCGGGCGTGATGCGCCGATGGCAAAAGCACTGATGATCCCGGCAAGCATCGGCCAGGACGCGACGATGCCGAAAGCGCATCGCGACATGTTCCTCTATTGCAACGCAGTGATGGAGCCGTGGGACGGGCCGGCGGCGGTGACGGCGACCGACGGGCGCTGGCTCATCGCCGGGCTCGACCGCAATGGCCTCCGCCCGCTGCGCTACACCATCACGCGCGGTCATCTTCTCATCGTCGGCTCCGAGACCGGCATGGTGAAACTCGATGAGGTCGATATCATCGAGAAAGGCCGCGTCGGCCCCGGCCAGACGATTGCCGTCGATCTCGACCATGCGCGCTTCTACAGTGATGCCGAACTCAAGGACCGGCTGGCCGCGCGTCATGATTTCGGCAACTGGGTCAAGCATATTCGCGAAATCGACCATATCGTGAAGGCGGATGCGAGCGAGCCTGTGGCGTTCGAGGGCGAAGCCCTTAGGCGGCGGCAGATCGCGGTCGGTGTTTCTCTTGAGGATCTTGAGACGATCCTTCACCCGATGGTCGAAGATGCGAACGAGGCGATCGGCAGCATGGGCGATGATACGCCGATCGCCGTGCTCTCTGAGCGCTATCGCGGGCTGCATCACTATTTCCGTCAGGCCTTCAGCCAGGTGACCAACCCGCCGATCGATAGTTTGCGCGAAACCCGCGTCATGTCGCTCAAAACCCGGCTTGGCAATCTCGGCAACGTGCTCGATGAAGACGCAAGCCAGTGCGATTTGTTGCAGCTTGAGAGCCCGGTTTTGTCGAACGCCGAGTTCCAGGCGATGACCGAGTATATGGGCGGCTCCGCGGTCATCGTCGATTGCACGTTCGAGGCAGCCGAGGGTGACGCGGGGTTGCGCACAGCGCTCGATCGCGTGCGGCGCGAGGCGGAAGAGGGGGTGCGCGCCGGCGCGACCCATGTCATCCTCACCGATGAAGGATTTTGTGAAAGCCGCGTGCCAATTCCGATGATTTTGGCGACCGGCGCCGTCCACACCCATCTCGTGCGCCAGAGTCTCCGCACCTTCACCTCTCTCAATGTCCGCGCCGCCGAATGTCTCGATGTCCATTATTTCGCGGTCCTTATCGGCGTCGGCGCGACGACGGTGAATGCCTATCTCGCGCAGGAGGCGATCGCCGATCGTCAGCGGCGCGGCCTCTTCGGCGGTCTGTCGCTGAAAGAAGCGGTCCAGCGCTTCAAGAAGGCGGTCGATAAGGGCTTGCTCAAAGTGATGTCGAAAATGGGCATCGCGGTGATTTCGTCTTATCGCGGCGGCTATAATTTCGAGGCGATCGGGCTTTCGCGTGCCCTGGTCGCGGAGTTCTTTCCCGGCATGCCATCGCGCATCTCGGGCATCGGCCTTGCCGGTATCGCGCGCCGCGTGCTCGATCTGCATAAGATCGCCTGGCAGGGCGAAGCCGGGACGCTCCCCATCGGCGGGCTCTACAAGCTTCGCCGCCGCGGCGAGGCGCACGGGTTCGATGCCGGTCTCATCCATATTCTGCAAACCGCCGTCGCGACCGACAGCTATACCACCTATCGCCGCTATGCGGAGATGGTGCGCAAGATGCCGCCGATCGCGCTTCGCGATCTGCTCGATTTCCGCGGCGGAGAGACAGCCATCCCGATCGACGAAGTGGAAAGCATCACCGAAATCAGAAAGCGCCTGCTCGCACCTGGGATTTCGCTCGGCGCACTGAGCCCGGAGGCGCATGAGACGCTCTCGATCGCGATGAACAGGATCGGCGCGCGCTCCGATTCCGGCGAGGGCGGGGAGGATCCGGCGCGCGCCGTGCCGCGCCCGAACGGCGATAATGCCTCTTCCGCGATCAAGCAGATCGCGTCCGGCCGTTTCGGTGTCACCGCTGAATATCTCAATAATTGCCGTGAGATCGAGATCAAGGTCGCGCAAGGGGCGAAGCCTGGCGAGGGCGGGCAACTGCCGGGTTTCAAAGTGACCGAGCTGATCGCGAAACTCCGCCATGCAACCCCGGGCGTCATGCTGATCAGCCCGCCGCCGCATCATGACATCTATTCGATCGAGGATCTGGCGCAGCTCATCTATGATCTGAAGCAGATCAATCCGGAAGCATCGGTTTGCGTCAAGCTTGTCGCACGGAGCGGCATCGGCACCATCGCCGCTGGTGTCGCCAAGGCGAAGGCGGATGCGATCCTGATCTCGGGTCATGCCGGCGGCACCGGCGCGAGCCCGCAAAGCTCGATCAAATATGCCGGTCTGCCTTGGGAGATGGGGTTGTCGGAGACGCATCAGGTTTTGATGTTGAACCGGCTGCGTCATCGCGTGAAACTGCGCACCGATGGCGGCATCAAGACCGGGCGTGATGTGGTGATCGCGGCGATGCTGGGGGCGGAGGAATTCGGCATCGGCACGACCTCGCTCATCGCCATGGGCTGCATCATGGTGCGACAATGCCATTCCAACACCTGCCCGGTCGGCGTCTGCACCCAGGATGAGAAGCTGCGCGCCAAGTTCGAGGGAACGGCGGAGAAGGTGATCAACCTCTTCTCCTTCATCGCCGAGGACGTGCGCGGCATTCTCGCCTCTCTCGGCGTGCGCTCGCTCGCCGAAGTGATCGGCCGCACCGACATGCTGCATCAGGTGAGCCGGGGCTCGGAAATTCTCGACGATCTCGATCTCAACCCGCTATTGGTGCAGGCCGATCCCGGCCCCTATGCACGCTATTGCACGATGACCGGGCGGAACGAAGTGCCGGAGACGCTGGATGCGCAGATGATCGCCGATGCCTCGGCGTTTTTCGAGCATGGCGAGAAGATGCAGCTTCAATATACGATCCGGAACACGCATCGGGCCGTGGGCACGAAATTTTCCTCGAAAATCGTCCGCCGGCTCGGCAAGGCGACCCTGCAGCCCGATCATGTGACGGTGCGGCTCCGTGGCTCGGCCGGGCAGTCGCTCGGCGCGTTCGCCGTCCATGGGCTCAAGCTCGAAGTCTTCGGTGACGCCAACGATTATGTCGGCAAGGGTCTTTCGGGCGCGACCATCGTCGTCCGCCCGGCGCCGTCTTCGACGCTGCTGAGTTCGGACAACACCATCATCGGCAATACCGTGCTCTATGGCGCGACCTCGGGGGCGTTGTTTGCCGCGGGACAGGCGGGCGAGCGTTTCGCGGTCCGCAATTCCGGCGCGATCGCGGTGGTCGAGGGCTGCGGTGCCAATGGCTGCGAATACATGACCGGCGGCACGGTGGTCATTCTCGGCGCTGTCGGCGATAATTTCGGCGCCGGCTTCACCGGCGGCATGGCCTTCGTCTATGACCCGGTGGGGGTATTCGAAAAACGCCTCAACCCCGATACGCTGACCTTGCAGCGCGTCGCGAGCCACCATTGGGAAGCGGTTCTGCGCGAGCTTATCACGCGCCATGTGCGTGAAACGCAAAGCCGTTATGCGGCCATGATCCTGCATGATTGGGATCGCGCGCTGCCGCATTTCTGGCAGGTGGTGCCGAAGGAATTTGTAAAATACCTCCCCGAGAAACTCACCGAGGAGGCGGCGCGCATCGCCTGAGACCTATCGCCGAAGGGGGCGAAAACGACGCCCCCTGTCACTTATCCGGGGTCTCTTCGCCTTCCGGCACGAAAGCGAGGGCGGCGCCGTTCATGCAGTAGCGCATTCTGGTCGGTGCCGGGCCGTCCGGGAATTTGTGACCGAGATGGCCGCCGCATTGCGCGCAATGGATTTCGGTGCGCACCATGAACAGGCTGCGATCCTCGCGCTCGCCAACCGCTTGTTCCGCGATCGGGGCGAAGAAACTTGGCCAGCCGGTGCCGCTCTCGAATTTCGTCGCCGATGAAAAAACCGGCGCACCGCAGCCGGCACAGCAAAAAACGCCCTGACGCTCTTCATCGTTGAGCGGGCTCGTGCCGGCGCGCTCGGTCGCGTGCTCGCGCAGGACCGCGTGTTGCATCGGGGTCAGGCATGACCGCCATTCCTCGGGCGATTTTTGCACCGGGAAAACTTCGTCCGTCGTTTTGGCTGACGAAAATAATTTTGCCATCCTTCGTCCTCCTCCTCTTCCCTTTGAGCCTTATTCTACACCGAAAATACCGCGGCGAGGAGTGCCGCAAAGGCCCGCGCGCGATGGCTTGCGGCATGTTTGCGGGCCGGCGTCATCTCGCCAAAAGTCTCTGTCTCACCGAGCGGGACGAACATCGGATCATAGCCGAACCCGTGCGCCCCGCGCGGCGGCCAGACCGCATGGCCTTCGATGCGGCCCAAAAACGTCGCCGTCTCGCCATCCGGCCAGGCGAGGGAAAGCGCCGAGGTAAACCATGCCCGCCGGTCGGGGTTATCGCCGAGCCGGCGATTGACCTCGGCCATGGCGGCCGCGAAATCCTTCCCCGGCCCCGCCCAGCGGGCGGAATAGACTCCCGGCGCGCCACCGAGCGCGGCGAGCGAGAAGCCGGAATCATCGGCCAAGGCAGGAAGGCCGCTCGCCCGCGCCGCCGCCTCCGCCTTGATGCGGGCATTGCCGGCGAAATCAGGCGCCGTTTCCGCGGGCTCGGGGAGGCCGAGCGATCCCGCTGAGACCAGATCGATGTGCTGCGTGCCATCGGGTGCGGCCAGCAATTCGGCGATCTCGGTAAGCTTGCCGGGATTATGGCTCGCGAGCACGAGGCGTGCCCCGATCGGCAGGCGCCGGGCCATCAACCGAGCGCTGCCCGCTGGAGTGCGAATAGCTCTTCCGCCCCCCTCCGCGCAAGGCCGAGCAGCGCCGTGAGTTCGGCTTCGGAAAACGGCTTCCCCTCCGCCGTCGCCTGCACCTCGACGAGGCCGTCCTGATCGGTGAGAACGAAATTGGCATCGGCTTCGGCGCCTGAATCCTCGTCATAATCGAGATCGAGCACCGTCGCGCCGGCGACGACACCACAGGAAACCGCGGCAACCTGGGCGCGAAGCGGGGACGCCTTGATGACGCGCATCCGCTCCAGATGGCGGCAGGCGAGCGCAAGCGCGACATAGCCGCCGGTGATGGCCGCACAGCGCGTGCCGCCATCGGCGTTCAGGACGTCGCAATCGAGGGTGATCGTCATTTCGCCGAGTGCCGCCCGATCGACCACGGCGCGGAGCGCGCGGCCGATCAGACGCTGGATCTCCTGGGTGCGGCCGGATTGCTTGCCGCGCGCCGCCTCGCGGTCGCCGCGGGTATGGGTCGCGCGCGGCAGCATGCCGTATTCCGCCGTCACCCAGCCTTGGCCGGTGCCGCGCAGAAAACCCGGGACACGGCCCTCGACGCTGGCGGCACACAGAACCTCCGTCCCCCCGATGCGGATCAGGCAGGAACCTTCGGCATGGCGGGCAAAGCCGGGCTCGAGCGAGACCGGACGGAGCGCATCGGCGGCGCGCGCGAGGCGGCGCGATGTAGTCGTATTCATGGGATCGGGTTTCCTCGAAATTGATCGCGGGCGGCGGTTATAGCCCGCGCCGGCAGGGAGACAAATCACCTCGAAATGGCGGAAGCCGGCGCGGGCGCGCCGAGCGGCAGGGTCAGGCGTACCGAGGCACCTCCCTCGGGGGCGCGGCCGATCTCGATCCGACCGCCGAGCGCGCGTACCCGCTCGCTGACGCCAAGGAGCCCGAAGCCGAGGCGCTGGCCGGGCGCAAAGCCCCGTCCGTTATCATTGATGCAGAGTTCGAGCACCCGCGCGCCGGCCGCGTGCGTCTCATGAAGCCGAACCCAGAGCGCGTTCGCCCCGGCATGGCGCACGATATTGGTGAGGCATTCCTGCACCGCGCGGTAAAGTGCGAGGCCAATCGCTTCATTATCCCGGCCGAGATCGACCGGATCGATCTCCGGCGTGCAGCGAAGCTCGGGATAGCGTTGCTGCCAGGCGAGGAAAACCTGCGAAAGGGCCGCATTCAGCCCGAGTTCGTCGAGCACCAATGGGCGGAGACGTTCGAGCAGCCGGGTGGTGATGCCCTGGATGCCGTCGGTGAGTGCCGCGATCGCGCGGGCGCGCTCGGCGATCGCGGGCAGGGCCGGCGTTGCGCCCCCCAGCATGCGCAAAATACCGGCGACATCGGCGCGAATGGCGAACAGGGCCGGGCCGAACGCGTCGTGCAATTCATGGGCGAGGTCTTTCCGCTCCTCCTCCTGGAGCGAGATCAGCTTGTCGATCAGGCGGTGATTATCCTCGCTCAAGCGGCCGAGCGAGCGGGCGAGGCTGTCGAAACGCACGCCGATGCGGTGCAATTCCCTAACCCTTATCGGCGTGAGCGCGATATCGAAATACCCCTGTTCAAGTTGGTCGAGCGCCTCGGCGAGATCGCGAATGGGCCTGAGCGCGACATGGACGAGGATGACGAGAGTGGCGGTGATGACGAGTACGACGGCGCCGAGAAGGGCTGCGAGAAAGCGCAATTCGCCCCAGATCTCGCGCATTTCGTCGAGCGGATTGGGCATCAATAGCACCGCGCCATAAGTGGTGCCGCCGCGAAGAATGGGAAAGCTCAGCGGCGATGCCGGCACCGCGAGGAGGCGCGCGAAAAGCGGCGGCACCGAAGCCGCGTCGCCCTTGAAAAAATAGCTCTCGCCGAAGGGAAGAAGATCGAACGCCGGCAGAATCAGGAGATCGACATGGCGCACATTAGGCAGCACCCGCTCGAGGCGCGAAAACATCGGGCCGGATGCCGTCTCCTCGGCGATATCGGCGAGTTCGGCCCGCACCAGCGTCTCGGCCAGCCGCATACCGGACGTGGTTTCGGCCTGCACCCGCAGGCGCCCGAGCCAAACGCTGAAGCCGATCGTGGTGATCAAGCCGAGCAGCAAAACAGCCGCGGGAATAACGATCAGGCGGGTGCGGAGCGAGATCATGGCGATGCGTCGGATCCGGTTTTGCGCACAATGGCGCCGATGTCGGGCGATCGGCAAGGCTGGTTCGCGGCACGCGGGAGGGGGTGCATTTTTTGCAAAAACCATCTGCATATTTTGCAAAAAATGCATTAAATTTCAGGAGCTTGGGTGCAATCAATGCGATTGACGCAAAAGCCTCGCGCGCCTAATCGGCAAGACTACGAACACAGAAATGTGAGGGAGGAAGACGATGCGGGGCTTCGCTTTGGCGGCGCTGATGATGCTGTTCGCGCTGGGCTGGGCCGATCACGCGGCCGCGCAACAGGCGCCGGCGGCGGCGTCCCCGGTCACCCAGATGCCCGACATCACCGCCCTTCCCGATACCAATGTCATCGGCTCGACGCCGCTTCTCGGCTCCGATGTCAGTCGCGACAAGGTGCCGGACGAGACCCAGGTTCTGACCAGCCACGATCTCTCCTTCGACGGCACGCCCGACCTCTTGGGCAGCCTGGGCCAGCAGGCGGAGGGCGTTTCGATCGGCAACGAAGGCGGCAACAGCTTCGCGCCGAATATTTTCTACCATGGCTTTCAGGCCTCGCCGATCGCCGGCAATGCGCAGGATATCGCGGTCTATGTGAACGGCGTGCGTTTCAATCAGCCCTTCGGCGATGTCGTCAACTGGGATCTGCTGCCGAGTGTCGCCATCGATCGCGTCGAATTCCAGGGCACAAACCCGGTGTTCGGCCTGAACGCGCTCGGCGGCGCGATGGCCGTCCAGATGAAAAACGGCTTCACCTTCCAGGGCATGGATGCAACCGTGCTCGGCGGCTCTTATGACCGGCTGCAGAGCTATGGCGAATATGGCGCGCAATTCGGCAACACGGCGGTCTATGCCGCGGTCGACGGGCTCTATTCCGGCGGCTGGCGGCAGGACGAATCGTCCCATCTCAACAAGCTCTATGCCGATTTCGGCTGGCGTGGTGATGTGGCCGAGCTGCACATCAACGTCACCGCCGCCGACAACATCCTGAACGAGCCGGCGACGGTGCCGGTGCAGGAGCTGGACGCCAACCGTGGCGCGGTGTTCACCGCGCCGAATTTCCTCGGCAACAAATACGCCCAGATCTCTGCCAATGGCTCCTATCAGGTCAATGACAACACATCGGTCCAGACCGTCGCCTATTTCCAGAATTTTCTCCAGAGCGTCGTCAACGGCAACCTCCCCAATGGCACGCCGTGCGGCAATTATCTTTGCACCGGGCCGGGACAATATCTGACGACGACGGGATTCACGCCGATCCCGAACTACCTCAATGGCGGCCCCTATTCCCAGCTCAACGTGCAGGACACCAACACCAACGGCTACGGATTGTCGGTCCAGGCGACGAATACCAATACTCTCTTCGGCCATCCCAATCATTTCACCGCCGGGGCGAGCTATGACGGCAGCCAGAACACGTTTACCGGCAATACCCTGCTCGGCGGCCTCAACCCCTATGATCAGGCGAGTTTCGTCGGCCCCGGCATCACCATCGATCAGGCGGACGGCTCGATCATGCCGGTGCGCCTCAACGACACCACCAATTATTACGGCCTCTATTTCAGCGACATGTTCGATATCACCCAGGCCCTCACCCTCACCGTCGCCGGGCGCTTCAACTACGCGCAGACCAATCTCGTCGGCGTCGATCCCAATAACGGCGTTTTGTCCGGCAACCATGATTACGGGCATTTCAACCCGCAAATCGGCCTCACCTACAAGATCAACCCGCATGTCACGTCGTATGCCGATTTCGCCGAATCGAACCGCGCGCCGACGCCGGAGGAACTTTCCTGCTCCGACCCGCAAAGCCCCTGCACGCTCGGCAATTTCTTCGCCGGCGACCCCAATCTCAAGCAGGTCATCGCCCATACATTGGAGGCCGGGCTGCGCGGCCAGTTCACGCCCTATGGCAACGCCAATGTCAGTTGGAATGTCGGCGCCTATCGCACCGATACGATGAACGACATCCAATTCATCTATAGTCCGATCCAGGGCTCGGCCTATTACCAGAACATCGGCGATACACGCCGCCAGGGCGTCGATGTCGGCGGGACGCTGACGCAGGGCAAATTCGAATTCTTCGCCAATGCGTCTTACATCGATGCGACCTATCAGAACGGCCTCACGATATCGAGCCCGAACAACCCTGGCGCCGATGCCAACGGCAACATCCATATCCGCCCCGGCGACACGCTGCCCGGCATCCCGAACTGGATCGCGAAGATCGGCTTTACCTACAATATCACCGATGCCTGGCAGATCGGCGCCGATGGCACCTATCAGTCGGGGCAATATCTGTTCGGCGACCAGGCCAATCTTCTGCCCACCACCGGGGCCTATTTCGTCACCAATCTCAACACCAGCTATCAGCTCACCAAACACATAAAATTGTTCGCGATGCTCGATAACGCCTTCAATGCCGATTATTACACCTACGGCACGCTTACTCAGACGAATGCGATCCCGATCCCGATCGCACCCAACGCCTCCAACCCGCGCGCCCTCATGCCCGCCAACCCGATCGAGGCTTATGGCGGGATCACGGTTTCCTTCTGAGCCTCGCCCATCCTGCCGCGCCGCGCCGCCGCCTCGACAAGCGCCGGCCGGTGTTCCTATACTCCGCCCCGCGCCCCGACTCGGCGCATGGCTTTGATAAACAGGCCCAATTTAGTCTTCTATCGAAGGAGAAAACAATGCATCGGTTGATCGCGGCCGCGACCCTCGTCCTCGGCTCGCTGGCCTTGACGCCCATCGCGCATGCGGATGGCGACGCCGCCGCCGGCAAGACCTTGTTTCAACAGAAATGCGCGCTCTGCCATTCGCCGGAGAAGGGCGTGAACAAGCTTGGGCCGAGCCTCTGGAACGTCGCCGGCCAGCCCGCCGCCGAGGTGCCGAACTACACTTTCTCCGAGGGGATGAAGAACGCGCACATCACCTGGGACGACGCCGCACTCGATAAATGGCTCACCAACCCGCGGGCGATGGTTGCTGGCACCAAGATGATTTTCCCCGGCCTCCCCAACGCGGCCGATCGCCAGAACGTGATCGCTTACCTCAAGAGCTTGAAATAACGCTCTTTTCCTGAATATCGCGCAAACGCGCGGCGAGTTGCGCGACCGTCGTCCGGTCGCCTCGCCGTTCGTTTGCGGCGATCGTGATGTCGGCAATGATGCGCGACGGGCGCCCGGCCAGCATCAGCACGCGATCGGCGAGTGCGGCGGCGTCGGTCAAATCATGCGTGACCAGAAGGGCCGCCGTCGGCCGTTCGCCCCAGGCGTCCCTGAGCACCGAGCGGCCGAGTTCGGCATTGCCCGCATCGAGGGAGGCAAAGGGCTCATCGAGCAGCACCAGGGCCGGGGCGATGGCGAAGGCGCGGGCGATCGCGACCCGGCGCGCCATCCCAAGCGAAATCTGGCCCGGATAGGCGTTGCGCTCGGCCCAGAGGCCAAGCCGCTTGAGCAGCGCCGCCGCCGCTCCCTCCTGCCCCGGCGGCAGCACCAGCGCGAGGTTCTGCCACACCGTCCGCCACGGCAGGAGCCGCGGCTCCTGAAACACGAAGCCGAGCCGCGGCCGCCCGGCGCCGCCCAGCCCCGGCCAGGTGATCTCGCCGGTAAAATCTTGATCGAGGCCGGCGATCAGTCGCAAAAGCGTCGTCTTGCCGCAGCCGGAGGGGCCGACGAGGGCGACGATTTCGCTCTCGCCGAGGCGAAAGCCGAGATCGCCGAGCACCGGCTCGCGCGCGCCCGGAAATCCTTTGCCGCGGATCGCGACCTCGAGAATCACCGCCGCCATCTGTTCGCCCAATGTTCCAGAGGCTGCCACGCTCCCCATTCGATGGCCTGCACGACCAGGATGAAGGCGAGGGTATAGGCGAGGATGTCGGTGACATCGAAGAGCTGAAAATATTGCTCGATCGCGAAGCCGACGCCGTTGCTCCGCCCGAGCAACTCCACCACCAGCACGATTTTCCAGATGATGGCGAGGCCGGATCGCGCGGCGGCGAAAAAATACGGCGTCAGTTGCGGCAGGATGACATGGCGCAGCACCGCCCATCGCCCCATCCGATAGCAGCGCGCCATTTCGAGGAGGCTGCGATCGAGCGTGCGCGCGCCCTCGCGCAGCGTCACCGCGGTCGAGGGCAGCTTGTTGAGAGCGACGGCGATGATCGCGGTCGGCTCATTGAGGCCAAACCACACATACATCAGCATGATCGAGACCAGCGCCGGCAGGTTGAGCAAAACCGTGAGCCAGCTATCGAACGCGAGATCGAGCCGGCGCCAGACGCCGAGTGCGAGGCCGATCGCCGAGCCGACCACCATCGCCAACGCGAAAGCGCCGGCGACGCGGAGCAGGGTGATGCCGAGATTGACGAGGAGATCGCCATGCAGCGCGAGATCCGCCATCGCCCGCAACACCCGCGAGGCGGGCGGCAAGAGGCGGCTTCCGGCCAGCCACGCCGCCGCTTCCCAGGCCAGCAGGAAAACGGCGATCGAGGCGAGGCGCGCGCTGGCCGAAACCCGGTTCAGGAGAGCCCCGTCTGCCAGAACGTGCCCGGCGCCAGCGTTTTGGCCTCGCCGACCAGGGCCGGGCCACCGGTCGCGGCGAGAACCTGAAACAGCGCCGCCGCCGCTTGCTCCGTCTCTTGCGGGGAAAGACGCGGGATGCCGGCGCGGTAGGCGTCACGGAGATGGATCAATTCGTCGGCACTGGCCGCTCCGGTCAGCGGTGCGATCGTCTCCCATTCGGCATCGGAAGTCGCGAGCAGCGCCTGGCCCTTCGCCATGCTGGCGATGAGCCCGTCGAGCAGCGCGCGGTGGCCGCTCGCCCAGCGCGCTGAAAAGACATAGCCGACGAACGGCACGTCGGGTGCGATGCCGAGCCCCGCGACTGCGGTTGCCATCGTCAAAACGGAGCGCATGCCAGAAGCCTCGGCGCGGGCGGCGAAGGGCCAGAAAGTGAGCGCGGCGTCCAACCGCCCGCTCCGCAACTCCTCGCCGAGCAAGGCCGGCGCGCCGAAATTCGGCCGCGTCACACGGGCGAGATCGAGATGGTATTGCCGTTCCGCATAGGCGCGGAGGATGAGCCAGCTTTTGTCAAGCGCGGAGCCGGCGACGCCAAGGCGCTGCCCGGCGAGATCGGCAAGCAATCGTATGGACGAATTCTGCGGCACGATGACGGCGCCGAGCGCGCTCGAAAACGGAATGAAACTCCAATCCGCGCCGCTCGCGCGCTGCCGCGCGACCCAGAGCCAATCCTGGAGGATGAGATCGACCTCTCCCGCCTGCAACGCCACTTGCGCCGCCGGCGAGCCGGCATATTGGCGAATGTCGAGCGCGATCCCGGCCGCCACGTCGAAGCCGTGGCGCCGAATGACATCGAGTGCCCAGGAAAACGAGCCGAAGCGCAAAACGCCGATACGCAAGGGCACGGCTGCGTCAGCGAGGCGCGGCCAGGCTCCCGAGAGCGCGCCGGCGAACGCGGTTTTCAACACGCAACGGCGGCTCGGCATGCGTCTTCCTCCCAACCTCGCCGCTTATGCGGCAGGCGAGATCTATCGTCACGCAAAGGAGGCATCTGTCAACGCCAAAGCCCCGCCCGCGCATCATGGCGATGGCAGGATGCGCTCCTCGATCAGATAAGCGAGACCGCGCCGCCAGCTTTCATCGGTGTTGCCGCGGATATCGACGCTGCCGGCAGCGATTTTGCGGCCGCTATCGGCGTCTTCGATCACCACATTGATATTGAGGATCAGATCGCTCACCTTCTGCACCCAGCCATAGGCCACAGCCTTGGCGCCGAGGTTTTTGGCGAGCGTCAATTCGCAGCCATTACAGTTCATGATCTCCGGCAATTTGGCGAGTTCGGAACGCGCCGGTGTGGTGTCGATCACGCGATAGCGGCCCGATTGTGCGAGCTTCGCGCGCAAAGCCTCGCCGAGTGCCGCCGTTCGCGCCCGCTCGGCATCGCTTGGCGGCGCGGGCGAGGTATCGACCAGCGTGAAATCGAATACCGCAACCGGCATCGGCGCCGCCGCGGCGAGACGATGCTGCGGGACAGAGAAGAGGCCGATCGCAAACAGAATGGCCATCCCTGGATATGAAAATTTGTTCACTCTCCCTCCCTCTATTATGCGGCGCTGTTACGTGGCAACATGAGCATAACACGCGCCCGTGCCGCGCGCAAGAGGAGGAAATATATGCTTGGCCGCGCCTTGCGGGTCGCCCTGATGTTCGTCGCAACCTTCGCCGGGGTGGCGCATGCCGGGGAACAGCCTTCGGCTGCCGCCCCCGAGGCCGCGGCAGGAGCGCCGGCGCATGTCGCGCTCGTCTATCTCGCACTCAGCGTCAAGCGCAGTTTTCCGGAAAGCTATCTCGATCAGCCGCCTGCCGATGAGGGCCTCGCGGGTGCAGCCGTCGCACTTGCCGATGACAACACCACCGGACGCTTCACCGGCCAGGATTTCACGCTCGATCCCGTGAGCGCGCCTGACGAGGCCGGGGTGATCGCGGCGTTTCACGACCGGCTGCAAAAAGGCGCGCGCGATTTCGTAACCGACGTGCCGGCATCCTTGCTGCTCAAGCTCGCCGACCTGCCGGAGGCGCGCGATGCGACGCTGATCGACGCGGCCGATAGCGACGATATGTTGCGCGCCGAAGGCTGCCGGCGCGATGTGCTGCACGTCATGCCGAGCCGGGCCATGCTCGCCGATTCGCTGATGCAGTATCTGGTGGTCAAGAACTGGCGGCGGATCATGCTCCTCGCCGGCCAGAGCGATGCCGACAAGCTCTATGCCGATGCCATCCGCCGCTCGGCAAAGAAATTCCAGATCAAAATCGTCGCTGACAAGCCATGGACCTTCAACCCCGCCGAGCAGCGCGCCGATACCGGGCATTTCGAGGTCAATACCGAGGTTGCCAATATCACCCAGGGGGTCGATTACGATCTTCTCGTCGTCGCCGACGAGGAAGACAATTTCGGCGATGATCTCGGCTACCGCGCAACCCTTGCCCGCCCGGTCGCCGGAACCCAGGGCCTCACGCCGACGGCCTGGTCGCGGGTTTATGATGAAACCGGCGCGACACAACTGCAAAATCGCTTTCTCCGCGCCGCCCATCGCTGGATGACGGAGCGCGATTACGGCGCCTGGATGGCGGTTCGCGCCTTCGGCGAGGCCGCGATCCGCACCCATAGCAGCGACCCGGCGGTGATCGGCGCTTATCTGCGCAGCTCGAAATTCGAACTTGCCGCCTTCAAGGGCGAGCGCCTCAGTTTTCGTGCCTGGGATGGGCAGTTGCGCCAGCCGGTGCTGCTCGCCGATCCCCGTTCGCTGGTATCGATTTCGCCCCAGCCGGGATTTCTGCACGAGTTTTTCGAAACCGACACGCTCGGCGTGGATCAGCCGGAGAGCACATGCCACCTCAATTGAAATGCGGCCTAGCCGCCCTCTCGCTTCTGCTTCTCGCCGCGGGTACGGCACGGGCGGATCATCTTTATATTTCCAATGAGAAAGACAATACCGTCACCGTCGTCGATGCCACGAGCCTCGCGATCGTCAAAACCGTCCCGGTCGGCGCTCGCCCGCGCGGCCTGTTGCTCGCGGCCGACCATAAGAGCCTCTATGTCTGCACCTCCGATGCCGATCACATCGAAGTGCTCGATCTCGCGAGCCTCGCCGTGACCCGCACCTTGCAAAGCGGACCCGATCCGGAAACCTTCGCGCTCAGCCCGGATGGCAAAACCCTTTACGTCTCCAATGAGGACGACAATCAGGTCTCGATCGTCGATATCGCCTCGGGGCGCATCAGCGATGAGATCCCAACTGGCGTCGAACCCGAGGGCATGGTGGTGAGCCCGGACGGCAAGACCATCGTCAACACCTCCGAGACCACCAGCATGGCGCATTTCATCGACGCCACCTCGCATAAGATGCTGGCGAGCGTCCTCGTCGGCTCGCGCCCGCGCTTTGCCGCTTACACGAAAGATGGCGGACAGGTCTGGGTGTCTTCCGAGGTCGGCGGCAATGTCTCGGTGATCGACAGCGCGACGCACAAGGTGATCCACACCATCGCCTTCGCCATTCCAGGCGTTCCTGCCGAGACCGTCCAAGCGGTCGGGATCAATCTGTCGCCGGACGGGAAATGGGCGTTCGTCGCCCTCGGCCCCGCCAACCGCGTCGCTGTCGTCGATACCGCAAGTTACGCCGTCAAGAAATATCTCCTCGTCGGCCAGCGTGTCTGGCACATGGATTTTTCCTTCGATGGCAAAACGCTCTATACCGCGAACGGCGTCAGCAACGACATGTCGGTGATCGATGTCGGAGAGATGAAGGTGACGAAATCGGTGCCGGTCGGGCATCTCCCCTGGGGCGTGGTCTATGGCCCCTGAGAGCGTCGTCTTGGCTGACCGCGCCGCGCTTTCGCCCGATGCCGCGCCGCCACTCGCCGTTGAAGGGTTGAGCCACGCCTTCGGGGCGCGCCGAGTGCTCGATGAGGTTTCGCTCACCGTCGGGCAAGGCGATTTCGCCGTTTTGCTCGGCCCCAACGGAGCCGGCAAAACGACGCTGTTCGCTTTGATCACGCGGCTCTATCACAGCAGCAAAGGCGCGATCCGCATCTTTGGTTACGACATCCGGCGCGATCCCGAGGCTGCGCTCCGGCGCATGGGCGTCGTGTTCCAGCAATCGACGCTCGATCTCGATCTCACCATCGAGCAAAATCTCTTCTACCACGCGGCACTCCACGGCATGCGGCGCAGCCTGGCGGCGGCGCGTATCAGCGAAGAATTGGCGCGCGTCGGCCTCGATGGGCGGCGGCGCGAGCGGGTGCGCCAGCTTTCCGGCGGGCAACGGCGGCGCGTCGAACTCGCCCGCGCGCTGGTACATAACCCCTCTTTGCTCCTGCTCGATGAGCCCACCGTCGGCCTCGACATGGCCAGTCGGCAATTCCTACTCGAACATGTGCGTGGGCTTTGTCTGCGCCAGGGACTAGGTGTTTTGTGGGCGACCCATCTCATCGACGAGGCCGGAGCGGATGCGCGCATCGTCATCCTGCATCAGGGCCAGGTGCGCGCCGAAGG
Source organism: Pseudomonadota bacterium (assembly GCA_021819535.1). GTDB lineage: Bacteria > Pseudomonadota > Alphaproteobacteria > Acetobacterales > Acetobacteraceae > Acidibrevibacterium. The sequence goes on from JAKAQU010000001.1 coordinate 37,919, forward strand.
CACGCATCAAGAGATTCTCGCCCGCGCCCAGGAAACTTCGCTGAAAGCCGCCTTCGATCGCCTGATCGCCGATGAATTTGGCAAGCCGGGTTCTCAGGCGCCATGACAACCTTGCAATATTCGCTCTGTCTTTCCGGCATCGTGCGGCGTGAGGCGCTGCGCTGGCTCAACCAGCGCGGGCGCTTCATCTCCGCTCTCGTGCGGCCGCTGGTGTGGCTCGCGATTTTCGCCGCCGGATTCCATTTCGTGCTCGGCGTCTCGATCATACCCCCTTACGAAACCTATATCCCCTACGAGGTCTATATCGCACCCGGGCTGCTCGCTATGATTCAGCTTTTCAACGGCATGCAGAGTTCACTCTCGATGGTCTATGACCGCGAGATGGGCAGCATGAAAACGCTGATGATCAGCCCGTTTCCGCGCTGGTTTCTATTGATCGCGAAATTGCTCGCGGGCGTCGCGGTATCCGTCGTGCAGGCCTATATCTTTCTTGCCATCGCCTGGTTCTGGGACATCGAGCCTCCGGTCAGCGGCTATCTCGCGGTGTTGCCGGCGCTCGTTCTCGCGGGGCTGATGCTCGGCGCGCTCGGACTCGTGCTCTCCTCCTTCATTCGCCAGTTGGAGAATTTCGCCGGCGTGATGAATTTCGTGATTTTCCCGATGTTTTTTACCTCAAGCGCGCTCTATCCGCTGTGGCGGGTTGCGGAGGCGAGCCCGGCGATCTACTGGCTTTCCGAAATCAATCCCTTTACCCACGCGACCGAACTCATCCGCTTCGCCCTTTATGACCGCGTCAATGCAGTTTCGGCCGCGATCGTCGCCTTCTATCTCATTGTTTTCGTCGTGCTCGCGGTATGGGGCTATGATCCCGGACGCGGGCTGATGGCGCGCCGCGCCGGCGCGGAATAAGAGGTTTTACCATGCTCCGCCGCTTGCTTTTTTCCACCGCTATCCTTCTAACCCTCGCCGCCAAGGCAAACGCGGCACCGCCCGCCGATCCCGATTGGCCCTGTCAGCAGCGTTTGGTTGCCCATCTCGCCCTCGCCACCTATTGGACCGGCCCGGCGCCGCCGGCGGGAGTGGATTGGCACAGCGATCAGCGTCTTGCGGCATTGGTGGAGCAGGTTTCGCCGCGCGATGTCAGTGCGGCGGACGGCGCCGCCAATCTCGATGGGTTTGCCAAGAGCGTGCCGGCAACAGAACGGGCAAAGACCTTGCCGCTCGCCTTTGCCGCGCTCGTGGAACAGACGAATGAAGAACGCGATGCGGTGGTCTCAAGGCTCAAAGATCTCGCTGTGCGCCAGCGTTCGCTCGCCAAGCGAATCGAAAGCGATGAGGCCGCGTTGCAGGCAATTCCCCCCGATGCGACGGGCGATGCCGCGGCCGAGCGCGCCGGTATCAGCGAGCGCCACGACCTCCTGGTGCGGAGCTATCACGATATCGGCGAGACCATTCGCTATGCCTGCCAGGTGCCGGGCGATCTCGATGCGAGGCTCGGCGCTTATGCTCGCGTGCTCGCGGCCCATCTCGATACGAAATGAGGCCCCTTCCCCGTCACAGCCACCAGATCCCGACCAGCAAAGTGAGGAGAGTGAGCGGCGCGCCGATGATGAAATAATCGGCAAATCTGATCCGCACCCCATCGGCTGCCGCGCGTTGCACGACGATCAGGTTGGCGACCGAGCCGAGAATGGTGAAATTCCCGGCCAAGGTCGATGCCATGGCGACCACGAGCCAGGCATGCTGCGGATCGGCAAGCGGATCGATGAACGGGCGCAGCAGAAGCACCGCCGGCACGTTGCTTACGATGTTCGAGAGCAGGGCGACGGCGATCGCGAGCGGCGCGGTCTGGTCGAGATGCCAGGCGCCGGCCATGGCGATCGCGCGCGGGCCGAAGAACGATGCCTGCACACCGGCGACGACGATGAATAGCCCCGCGAACATGAGCAAAAGTGGCCAGTCGATCTCGGCATAGAACCGCTCTGGCTTGAGGCGGCCCATGAGCAGCAAAATCCCACCCGCGGCCACTGCCGCTTCGGACGGCGGCATGCCGGCGAAAAGGGCGACGATCAGTGCGATCACGACGATCAGCGCCTTGCCCACCAGCGGCATGAAAATCGTGCCCCGTTGCGCCTCGGCCACAAGGTCGATGCGGACGAAAAACTCGCGCCGCCAGACGACGGCGATCAAACCCGCGGCCAGCAGCAATCCGATCGCCGCGACCGGCGCGAGTGCCGCGGTGAAGGCGCGGTAGGAAATATGCGAAAGACTGCCGATGATCATGTTCTGGGGATTGCCGGTGATGGTCGCGACACTGCCGATATTGGACGCGGTCGCGATGGCGATCAGATAGGGCTCCGGCCGGCGCTTGAGACGGCGCACGACATCGAGAACGAGCGGCGTCATGACCAGGCAGATCGTGTCATTGACCATGAAAGCGGAAAGCGTGCCCGAAACCGTGATCACTACGACGAGGAGCAGCAAAGGGTGGCGCGCGCGCGCGACCGCCCAGCCGGCGATGAGACGAAAACCACCGCCAATCCGCAGAGCGGCGACGACAATCATCATGCCGAGCAAAAGTGCTATGGTATCGAGATCGATCGCGCGATAGGCGGAGA
>JAKAQU010000084.1 GCA_021819535.1 Pseudomonadota bacterium
CCCCCGGCCAGGCGTTACGCCTGCTCGCGACCTTCGAGCCGATACCGCTTTATGCGGTGCTCGGCCGCAAGGGCCTCGCTCATCGCGCGATCCAGCACGCGGCCGGGGAGTGGGAAATTCTCTTCACGCCCGCGCCAGATGCCGCCGCCGCGCCGCGTGCCGCGCGGCCGGTCGCGGCAAGCGGCTCCGGCGATGGCGCGGGCTGGCCGGCGCCATCGCTGAGCCTCGACAATCGTGGATTGCAGCCGCCCGAACCCATGATGCGCATCCTCGCCGCGCTCGAAGGGCTGGCCCCGGGCAAGGTGATCGAAGCCTGGAACGACCGCGAGCCGTTGCTGCTCTATCCCGAACTCGAGGCGCGCGGCGCCACGATCGAGGTGCGCCGCGAGACCTCCGGCGTTCGTCTGCTGATCCGGCGCGCGGGTTGAAGCGATGGACCCGCACGCTGCCCCACTCACCGAAGATGCGGTGCGCGATGCGCTGCGCGACGTGATCGATCCCGAACTCGGCTACAACATCGTCGATCTTGGCCTCGTCTATGGGATTGGAATCGCGGGCAGCCATGTCGACGTGACGATGACGATGACCACACCCGGATGCCCGGCGCAGGATTACATCGTCGGCGGCGTTGAGCAGCGCCTTGCGGAAGAGCCCGGCGTCACCGGCGTATTCGTCACCGTGGTGTGGGATCCTGCCTGGTCGCCGCAACGCATGTCAGCGGAGGCGAAGGCGCATTTCCGTATCCGTGAGGATGCGCCATGACCGAGGCCGATGCCGCCAATGACATTGCCGGCCTCAACCGGCTTTTGGTTCTGGCGCTGCTCGCGCTCGCGCGCAACGGCGCCGCCGAGGAAGCCTGCCGTCTCGCCGCGCGCGGCTGGTCGTTGCTGCGCCATCGCCACGCACGGGAAGCGGAACGACTGACCGCGTCCCTCCATCGCCTGGCTCGCGAGGTCAGGCACCCTCCCCCCGACCAAGGAGATAATCGCCATGAGTAATACCCCTGTTCTCGACGTGCGCACGCTGGTTCCCGCGGAGCGGCATCGGCGCATCTTCACCACCTATGAAGGACTCTCCGCCGGCGCCGCGTTCGAGCTGGTCAACGATCACGACCCGAAGCCGCTCTATTATCAGTTCGACGCCGAGCATCGCGGCGCCTTCACCTGGCGCTACCTGGAGCAAGGGCCGGAGGTCTGGCGTGTGGAAATCGGCCGCCCGGCGGCCTAACGTGTCGCGCCGGCGACGTGCCCGCGAAGCTATGGCGGGCCCCTCGCCGGCTGGAACGGAGAAGGATGCCATGCTCGACCAGCCAACGCCCGCTGAGGCCATTCTGCGCGAGACGATCGCCGGTATCGAAACCATTCTCGCCGACCAGATCGACGATATCCGCATCGAGCGCGTCGTGGTCGGTCTGTTCTTCACCGGCGTCAAGCTCGACAGCGGCGCCGCCGGCGCCTGCGCGACCCCGCTCCGGGCGATTCCGGAGGCGGTCTGCTGCCCGAGCTCCGCCAACGCCCTGCCCTTTTCCGGCAAGCTGCGCGGCCGGCCAGCACGCGGCCTGCTCAGCGAAACTGGTGCCGCAAACGGCCTCCGCCGTGCCATCGGCATCGCCACCATGAACGCACTGGCCGATATGTGTTGGGAGCGGCGCCCCTATCCTGGCGTGCGTCTGCAGCGCGGCGTTGATGCCTATGATGCCGCCGACATTCGGCCGGGCGATACCGTCGCCGTCGTCGGCGCCTTCGTCCCGTTCCTGAAATCGCTGAAAAAGGCGGGGCAGCGCTTCACTGTACTGGAGATGGACCCGGCGACCCTGAAACCCGACGAGATGCCCTATTTCCGCCCCGCCGATCAGGCTGGCGCCGTGCTGCCCGAGGCCGATGTCGTGCTGATCACCGGCACGACACTGGTGAACGATACCTTGGCCAATCTGCTCGCGCTGTGCCGCCCCGACGCCCGCGTGGTGGTGGTGGGCCCGACCGTCAGCCTCCTGCCGGACGCGTTCCTGCGCCGCGGCGTTGACGTGCTCGGCGGCATCCGCATCACGTCGCCCGATCTGTTTCTCGACGTGCTCGCCGAGGGTGGTTCCGGCTATCATTTCTTCGGCCGCGTGGCGGAGAAAATCGTCCTGCTGCGGCAGGCAGCCTATCAGACACCCGAAGCGGCATAGTGGAGGATGTCATTTCGTGCTCGGCGCGCTCATCATGCATGGGATTTCCTCGTTCGCACCCGCCCGTTCTTTACTGAGCCAAAGCCGGCATCGCCGCCGCGAAAAATTCCGGCCGAATGAAAGGCCGTTGACGTGATGGCAAAAACATACCGCAACGCGGTTCACGTCCGGCGGGTCTACGAGCCGCCGGACGTGAAAGACGGAACGCGGATCCTAGTCGATCGTCTCTGGCCGCGTGGGCTCGGAAAGGCCGATGCGGCGATCGATCTTTGGCTCAGGGATGTCGCGCCGAGTGCTGCCTTGCGGCGCTGGTTCGGCCATGATCCGAGACACTTTGCTGAATTCCGGCTCCGCTATCTCGCCGAACTCGAAGGACATCCCGAAGCTCTCGCGCAATTGCAAAACCTGCACGCGGCGGGCGATATCACCCTGCTATTTGCCGCCCGCGATGCGGTTCACAATAACGCCGTCGTGCTCAGCGAACTTTTACTGCGGGAGTGAAGGAAGACATACCGACATGGCCGCCATTCCACGCTATCGTCGCTGGCAAGGGCCGGCGCTATTTGCCGCCGGCTACCGACCGTTCTTTCTCTTCTCCGCGCTGTGGGCGGCATTCGCCGTGCCGCTCTGGATTGCGCTCTTCAGTGGCGCATTGGTGCCGCCCATGAGTTTGCCGCCGATGATCTGGCATGTCCATGAAATGGTGTTCGGGTTTGCTGCCGCGACGGTCGCCGGATTTCTGCTCACGGCCATTCCCAACTGGACCGGACGGATGCCGCTGCAAGGTGCTCCGCTCATCGCGCTCGTATTGTTGTGGCTGGCGGGACGCATGGCGTGTCTTGCGGCCGGTGTAATCGGCCCGACAGCCACGGCGGCCCTCGATCTCGCGTTTCCCGTCGCGTTTCTCGGCGTTGTCGCGCGCGAAATCATCGCCGGGCGCAACTGGCGGAATTTACCCATGCTGGGCGCACTCAGTTCCTTGTTGGTCGCAAATTTTCTGGTTCATCTCGAAGCGCTCCGAGGGGTCAGCAGCGCCGCGCTCGGCAATCGCTGGGGTGTTGCCACATTGCTCGCGCTCATCAGCCTGATCGGCGGGCGTATCATCCCGAGCTTCACGCGCAACTGGCTGGTCAGACAGCGCCCGGAGATCGCCTTGCCAGCGCCGTTCGGGATGATCGATCGCGCAGCCTTGGCGTCGACCCTTGTTGCTCTGATTTTCTTTGTCGTCGATCCGGGCGGGCGGGCGCTGCCCTGGGCGGCGCTGGCGGCCGGGGTCATGCTGTCGCTGCGGCTGCGGCGCTGGCGTGGTCTTGCCGCCTTGCGCGAGCCGCTGCTGATCGTGCTCCATCTCGGCTATGGCTGGCTCGCCTTCGGCTTTCTCCTATTGGCGCTTGATGCTTTTCTCCCTTGGCTGCCGCAGAGCAGCGCGCTGCATGCCCTCACCGTCGGTGCGATCGGCACCATGACGCTTGCCGTCATGACCCGCGCGACGCTCGGGCACAGCGGGCGACCACTCACTGCCGGGGTCGGCACCGTCGCGATTTACGGCTTGATCACGCTCGCAGCACTTCTCCGTCTTTCCGCACCGTTCGCCGGCGTGCATTATCTGCATGCGCTGGCCCTGGCCGGCATCGCCTGGAGTGCCGCGTTTCTGTTGTTCGCGGCACTCTATGCGCCACTCCTCGTGCGACCCCGAACCCGGGTCCACGCCGCCGCGGAATGAAGGCCGAGACGAGGGTAAACGCATGCGTTTGACGACCTATACCGACTATACGCTCCGAACCTTGATATTCCTGGCACTTCGCCCGGAACGTCTGGCGACCATCGCGGAGATTGCCGAAATCTACACGATTTCGGAAAATCACTTGACGAAGATCGTCCACCAGCTTGGCCTTGCCGGCGATGTGCAAACGGTGCGAGGACGCTCAGGCGGCATTCGGCTCGCGAGAGCGCCCGAGGCGATCAATCTCGGCGCAATGGTGCGCCGCACCGAGCCGGATTTTGCCATCGCCACCTGCTTCGAAAAAACCTCGTCGTGCCCGTTACATTCGGTTTGTGTATTAGAAAAGGCGCTCGCTGAGGCGGCTCAAGCGTTTCTTGCCATACTCGAGCGCTATACCCTTGCCGACTTGATCGCCCCGCGCCTCAATCTGCAACGCGCGCTCGGCATCGCCCCGCCCAAGCGCAGCCTTGCGACCGCTCGAGCTTCATCGACCGGGCCACGTCGCCAAGCAAGAAGCGGCGGGTGATTTCGCCACGCTCCTCGCTCCGTGCCCTGCCCCAGTTTCGAATCCCCCGTCACTTCAATAGGTCTTTCCGGCTGGCAGCAGATCGCTCAGGAGCCGATTGGGGAAACGCCGTTTCTGCACGATTGCATAAAATCTCTCCGTAACCCCCGGTATCCGGCAGTGCTCGACGAGAATGCCCGTGTCCAGCTCGTCGCGAACAACGATCGGCGGCACGAGGGTCACCCCCTCTCGCTCGCGCGCCAGCAACCGCAGCATCGCCATGTCATCGACTTCGGCGAGAATAGTGGGTCTGATCCCGGCCAACTCTAGGATGCGGTCGAACGCGACGCGGATATCGCTATCCAGGCTGGGCAAGAGAATCGGTTCCGACCGGAGATCGTCGGGAAATTTGAACTTGCGTCCCTTGGACCACGGATGGCCGACCAGGCTAACCGGCTGCTCGTTGAGTAAATGATTGCGCAACGAAGAGCGTACGTCCCGGGGTGCTGCGCTGTTGGCCAGGACCACGTCGGTGGCGTGGGCCTCCAACTGAGTGAGCAGATCACGGATATTGCCCGAGCGAACGATTAGCTCAACATCGGATCGGCCGACCAGCGGCCGGAGGAACTCGAGTTGGAAATTACGCGATAGCGTCGTGAGCGCGCCGATGCGGAGAACCTGACGGTTGGCGAGCGGCCGCCCACGCAGGGTGCTCATCAGTTCGTCGCCGGCCTTGAACACCGTGTCCGCGTAGTCGAGCGCGATCTGCCCGGCTTCCGTTAGTATCAGCCTCCTTCCGACACGCTCGAACAGCGGATGGCCGATCTGGTGCTCAAGCTTCTGAATTTGCACCGAAAGAGCCGATTGCGACAGGTTCATGAGCGCGGCTGCCCGCGTGAGGCTGCCTTCGTGCGCCACCGCCCAGAAATAGCGCAGGTGATTGTAGTTCAGATCTCTCATATCGTTCTATTAAAACGAACGACATTGCATAAACAATGAATTTTTTCCGGCTTTTATGATCTGGTACGGTGCTCGCAAGATGGTTTTTCGCGCTCAGGGGGTATCTCGTGCCGCTCTATCTCGTGCCGCTTTCGGCGCCCGTGATGCTGCTCCTCGCCGGAGCTATTGGCTTTCTGAATCCCGGCCGGCGGCCGAAATGGGCCCTTGTATCGGCTGAAGCCGCCTCGCTCCTCGCATTGCTCGCGGCGATCTTATCGGCCGGCGAGCTTTTCCTCGCGGGCGCCGGCGACAGTCCCGTCATCGGGTTGCGGGACGGCGGTCTATCTGCCCGGCTCGACGCCGTCAGCGCGACAATGTTGCTTCTGGTGACGTTCGTCGGCTGGGTCGTGATCCGCTACGCGCGGACCTATCTTGACGGCGAAGCCCGCCAAGGCGCCTTCACCGGCTGGCTCTGCCTGACGCTGGCCGCGGTCGCCCTGCTGGTGACCGCCGGCAATCTGTTCCAGCTCATGGCGGCTTGGATTGCGACCAGCCTCTTCCTGCACCGGCTTCTGCTGTTCTATCCGCGGCGAATAGCGGCGCGGCGAGCCGGGCGCAAGAAATTCATCACGGCGCGGCTTGGCGATGCCTCGCTCCTGGCCGCCGCGCTCTTGCTGTTCGCCGCGGATCGGACTTCTGATATCGGGACGATCCTTGCCGCCGCGCGCTCAGGCTCGGGAGGAGGACTTGCCGTCGGCGCCGCCATTTTCTTGGCGATCGCCGCCATGCTCAAATCGGCGCAGTTTCCCTCCCATGGCTGGCTCACCGAGGTCATGGAGACGCCGACGCCGGTATCGGCGCTCCTCCACGCCGGTGTGATCAACGCCGGCGGCTTCCTGCTGATCCGGTTTGCCGAAATCATGCTTCTCGCGCCTGGTGTCCTCGCCGCGCTGGTCGTGATCGGCGGGTTCACGGCGCTCTATGGCAGTCTGGTCATGTTGACCCAGCCTGCGGTGAAGACCTCGCTCGCCTGGTCCACTGTCGCGCAGATGGGGTTCATGATCCTGGAGTGCGGCCTGGCGCTTTTCCCTCTGGCGCTGCTGCATATCGTGGCCCACTCGCTCTACAAGGCGCATTCGTTTCTGGCGTCGGGCGGCGCCGTGGAGCGGGTCGCGGCGATCCGCAGGCCAGGCCCGGTCGCCGTGCCGAAAGCGGGGGCCGTTCTGCGCGCTTTCCTCTCGGCGCTCGTGATCTACGCCCTCGTCGGGGCCGGCTTCGGCTTTGGCCACAAGTCTCCGCAGGCGATCGCGCTCGGCGCCATTCTGATCTTCGGCGTCGCCTACCTGCTGGCGCAAGGGTTCGCCGATGCGGCGCCGAGAGCGTTGACCCGGCGCACGGCCGTCTATGCTGTGGCGACCTCGGTCAGCTATTTCGCCCTTCAATGGGCGGCGACCTCGCTCACCGCGAACGTCTTGCCGGCGCCACCGGTCCCCGGCCCGCTGGAATGGGCGCTGATCGCCCTTGCCGTCGCAAGCTTCGGCCTCGTCGCCATCGTGCAGGCCATGTTTCCCCTCTGGGCCTACCACCCCGCGGCCGCCGGCCTGCGCGTGCATCTCTCCAACGGGTTCTACGCCAACGCGATTTTCGACCGGCTGATCGGCGCCTGGTCCATCCGCAACTCTTCCTAAGCCGCGAGGAACGACCATGACCCGCGAAATCCCCTCGGCCTGGCCCGCTCCGCACGCGTTGCAGGCTGCCATGGATCGCGCCGCCCGCGCGCTGCCGCCCGCATGGCCCTTGGCGTCCAGCGTTGCGGTCAATCCGTTTCTTGGGCAAACCGATGAGCCCCTTGCCAAGGTCGGCGCACGGCTCGCGCGGGTCGCGGGCGCTCCCGTCACCATGCCGCGTTGCTGGTATGCGGAGAAAATCACCGCGGGCGTGATCAGCGACGCCGACCTCGCGGCAGCGCTCGCGAACGCCGGAAGGGAGCCAAGACCGGCCGATGTCGCGGCTTTGCGGGAGGCGGCCTGTCTAGAAGTTCCGCCGCCCCGCGCGCTGCCGACGATCGCGGACCTTGCGGCCCGGATATCCGGAATCGATTGGCCGGGAATAATCACCGAGAGATTAGGCGCTTGGGCCGCGAGCTATTTCGACGAGGGACAGGCGTTGTGGGCGGCGCCGAAAGGAAAGAGCGCCTATGCCGCCTGGCGGGCAGTCGCGGCCCATGATCTCATACCCGAAATCGCCGGGCTACCCGGCTTTGCCCTTCACGTATCGGAGGCGCCGGAAACCGCTATCGCGGCCGTCGAGCGGGTTGTCGCTCAGCTTTGCCTCCCCCGAGACGCCGCCGAAACCTACTTCCATCAAATGCTCATGACGCTTGGCGGCTGGGCACACTACGCTCGCTACAGGCTGTGGCAGGCCGAACTCGCCGGCGAAACCGACGCGGTGATCACTGACCTCCTTGCGATCCGGCTGATCTGGGAAGAAGCGCTCTTTCTCCGCCACGCGAGCGAAATGGCAGCCCCGTGGGCGAGCGTGCGGAAGGCGCACGCGGCGCCGATTGCGCCAACCCTGGATTTCGCAATCGACGCCATCCTGCAGGAGGCCGCCGAGCGAGCCGCGCAAAGAGCGTTGGCTCAGACACTCGCGGGCCCATCGCAGCCAGCGATCCGTTCTCGTCCCGCCCTCCAGGCCGCCTTTTGTATCGATGTCCGTTCCGAGATCTTTCGCCGAGCCCTCGAAAGCATCGATCCGCGGATCCAGACGATGGGCCTCGCGGGCTTCTTCGGCCTGACCACCGCACATCGCAGGTTCGCCTCGGATGTCGAGGAAAGGCGACTGCCAGTCCTGCTCAATCCCGCGCTCAGCTCGTGCTCCGGCGGCCCCGAATCGCACGCGAAGGACCAGTCCACGCGTTTCAAGGCACGCGCGAAACGCGCCTGGGGCCGGTTCAAGCTCGCCGCCGTCTCATCCTTCGCCTTCGTCGAGGCGACAGGTCCGGTCTATGTCGGAAAGCTCCTCGCCGACAGCTTCGGGCTGCATGGCGCTCAGCCGCCGCGGGACCCGCCGCCTCGGCTTGATCCGGCATTGGATGAGGCGGCCAAAATCAAGACCGCGGAGAACGTGCTTCGGGCGATGTCCCTGACCGGCGATTTCGCGCGGCTCGTGCTGCTCGTGGGTCACGGCGCCAATGTCGTCAACAATCCGCATGCGAGCGCACTGCATTGCGGCGCCTGCGGGGGCTACTCGGGCGAAGTCAATGCGCGGTTGCTCGCCTTGCTTCTCAACGAAGCGGAGGTGAGAGAAGGGCTTGCACAGAACGGCATCGAGATCCCTGACGACACGCTCTTCCTGGCGGCGCTGCACGACACCACCACTGACAATGTGACGCTATATGCCGAGGATCATCCTTCATCCGCCCACATGATCGACCTAAAACAGGCCAAGGCCTGGCTCGCATCGGCGGGCAAAATCTGTCGGACCGAGCGCGCCCTCCGCCTGCCGCGCGCGGAAAGCGAGGCCGCCATTCGAAAGAGGAGCCGCGACTGGTCCGAGACCCGGCCCGAATGGGCGCTCGCCGGATGCCAGGCCTTCATCGCCGCGCCGCGCCGGCGCACAATCGGCAAGAGCCTGGAAGGGCGCGCCTTCCTGCATGACTACGACTGGAACGAAGACACGCGCTTCAGCGTTCTTGAGTTGATTTTGACCGCTCCGGTCATCGTCGCGAGTTGGATCAGCTTGCAATACTATGGATCGACGGTGGCGCCCGAGATCTTCGGAGCGGGCAACAAGCTTCTGCACAACGTCATCGGCGGGGTCGGGGTGGTCGAGGGCAATGGCGGTGCCTTGCGCGTCGGCCTGCCATGGCAATCGGTTCACGACGGCGAACGCTATGCGCACGATCCCTTGCGCCTGTCGGTTTGCATCGAGGCGCCGCGCGAAGCCATGTCGCAAATCCTGCGCCGTCACGCAACTGTACGCGCCTTGTTCGACAATGGCTGGATGCACCTCTTCGCCCTCGATGAGGAAGGGCGCATGGCCTGGCGTTACACCGGTGATCTGCAGTGGAGAGCGATGGGTGAGGATTAATCCGCCTCATCCCGGAGCCTGATGGCGCCACGCGATGAGCGCGGGTATCGGCGCCGATCCCTTGCCCCTGGAGCAAGATGAGTTAGCGTGGTCGCCGATCGCGGTGGCGCCGGGTGGTCCGGGGCGCCATCGGCGCCTGGCATGATTGGCGGGGAAAGCGGCATGAGCGGCGTGCGTGGGGTGTTTTTTCTCGACACCGGGGAGTGCGGCGGCTGCGCGCTTGAGATGCGTCTCGTCGGCGCCGCTCTCGCCAAGGCCGAACTCTCTCTCGTGTCATCGCCCGGAGAGGCGCTGATCCTGCTCGTCGCCGGGCCGCTGACCCGTGCCATGGACTACGCGCTAGAT
>JAKAQU010000085.1 GCA_021819535.1 Pseudomonadota bacterium
TAATAAATATTTTATAAAACATGCTATATTCTGTTATCTTTATAAATATCAACCTGATTTGATATTTATAAAGTTTTTTTTATCATATCGTTTCCGATCAAAGCAAACCGATGCTGGAAATCAGCCAAACCCGATCGTTTCTTGGTTTCGAGACATTGACGCTGGCCCCGATCTTCCGCCGCCCGTGCGCGCGTGGCTCGCTTCCACCCACACGCCGCGGTGTAAAGGAAGGAAAGTGGTTCTTTTTTGAAAAAAGAACCAAAAACTTTTATTCGTTATTTTTTGCTGAGGCTTCACAACATACGAAGGCCACCACGGCGCCGCCGAGTTGCACGATCCCGCCGAGGGCAAGTGCCATGCGAAAACCGGCCGCGCCGCCATGGAACAGGGCGAACACGCTGCCGAGCAGCGCAACGCCAAGCGTCGCTCCCGCCATGCGCGCGACGTTGATCAGGGCCGATGCTGTGCCCGCGCGTTCATGACCGACGCTGCCGACCGCAACCCCATAGAGCGGCCCGGTATTGAGACCCATGCCGACACCAGCCAGCGCGAGCCCAATCTCCGCGAGAGCCATCGGCACCCCCGCCCTGGTCGCCGCGATGAGAAGGGATCCACCGCCGATCAGCCCAGTCCCGATCGTGATCATTGCTCTCGCCCCCAAACGCTCCGCCATCCCGCCAGATTGGGTCGAGACGACGAAAAACGTGAGGGAAACCGAAAGCAATGCGAGGCCGGCATCATGCGGTGTCAGATGGTCTTCGGATTGCCAGACCAGCGGCAGCAGAAAAATCATGCTATAAATGCCAAAGGTCATCGCGGCGGTGGTGACTATCCCCCCGCTGAAGGCGCGAACCCTGAACAGTTCGAGGGGCACGAGCGCCGTACGGCCACGCCGGCGCTCGGCGCCGAGAAATAGCGGCAGCGCGATGGCCGCGACAGACAGGCCCGCGATCGGAAGCCAGCCTCCGTGATGAGCCGCAATGGCGGCCAGCGCGATGCCACCGAGGGCAAGCGCGCCGTACACCTGACCCTGCACATCGAGATGCCGGTCCTGCGGATTGGCGGATTCAGGGACGGCAATCTTCGCCAGCAAGAGCGCGGCGGAGGCCAGCGGAACCGCGAGCAGGAACACGCTCCGCCATCCGAAAGCCTCGATCATGGCGCCCCCCAGCGTTGGCCCGATCGCGAATGCCAGGCCATTGCAGCTCGACCAAATGCCCAACGCCCGGCCGCGCGCCGCCGGCTCCGGCCAGACGACGCGAATGATCGCGAGCGAGGATGGCACCAGTAACGAAGCCGCCATCCCGGTGATGGCGCGGCCAGCGATCAATATCCCGACATTGGGGGCCCCGGCACAGATGAGCGACCCCGCGGCCATGACGATCGTCCCGATCATGAACGCGAGCCGCCGCCCATAAAGATCGGCGACGAGCCCGCCGCTGAGAAGCAATATGGCATAGACGAGATTATAGGCGTCCAGCACCCATTGCAGCGGCGCGACACCGGCGCGAAACGCATTGCCGATCGCGTTGGTCGAAAGATTGACGACCGAAGTATCGATCTGAGCGATCAACACCGCGAGGCACATGCCGATGAGCACGAGAGGGCGGATCGCCTCACGCCGCGCGCAGCCCGTGTTGTCGAGAGCGACATTATCGAAACGATCAGCCATACTCACCTCCCATGTCCTGGAGGCAGCTTAAAAGGCTACCACTGACAGCGTTGTGTCAGTAATGTGAGACCGCTTCGATCGAGGTTCTCATGCCCCTGCGCCGCGCCGATCGCTTGTTCGACATCATCCAGCTTCTGCGCACGGCGAGCCGTCCGCTCACCGCGTCAGCCCTGGCTGTGGCGCTCGAAGTGACCACGCGCACGATCTACCGCGATGTCGCGGCCTTGCAAGCACGCAGGATTCCGATCGAGGGCGCCCCCGGCCTCGGCTATGTATTGCGGCGCGGCTTCGATCTGCCGCCACTCATGTTCACGCGGGAAGAGATCGAGGCAATCGCCGTCGCGACACGGCTTTTGCGGCGCACCGGGGATGTCGGGCTGCAGGACGCGGCGGCCCGCGTTCTTTCCAAGATCGAAGTCGCACTCCCCGAAACATTGCGATATGCCCTTGCAACACCAATCGCCTTCGTTTCAGTTCATGGCGCGCCAGCAGTGAGTGATCTTTCGGCCGTCCGCACCGCGATCCACGCGGAGCGCAAGCTCCACATCGATTACGCTGACGAGCGCAGGCAAACCACGTCACGCAAGATCTGGCCTTTCGCCCTGGCTTACTATGCCGAGGCAACGCTGATCGGCGCGTGGTGCGAATTGCGGGACGATTTTCGCCACTTCCGCGCCGATCGCGTTCAATCTCTGGCCGTGCTCAACGAAGGATTCCCGATCCCCGGCCGGACGCTGACAGCGAATTGGATAAAACGTTTCTCAAGCGACTTGGCGCCTGATGGCATCCTGGCCGTTCGCTGATCGGCGCGGCACGTGTGGCGAAGACGCGGCGCGTCAGGGCTGCACCAGCGGGCAATGGCCGTCCGCGAGCGGACGAAAGGCCTGATCGGCCGGAACCGTCGCCACCAGCTTGAAGAAATCCCAGTTGCCATGGCTTTCGGCTGGCGTCTTCGCCGCCATGAGATAGACCGGATGCATGACCCGGCCATCGGCGCGAATGACGCTTTCGCCAAAAAGCTTGTCCTGAGACGGTTTTTTCTTCATCTCCGCCACCACAGCTCGGCCATCGACGCTTTCGCCATTAAGGGCGGCAACCGCTTTGAGATAGGCGAGTGTGGCCGCATAAACCCCTGCCTGCATGTCGTTCGGCATGATGTGCTGGGGGTGGCGCTCGCTGAAACGCTTGGCGAAAGCGCGGGTTTCCGGCGTCATGTCCCAATAGAAGGGCGTCACCGCGAGCAGACCTTGGGCATTGGCGAGGCCGATCGCCTCGATGATGTTGATATTGACGATCGGGCCCGCCATTTTCATCCTTTGCGTGAGGCCGAATTCATGCGCCTGCTTGATCGCCGTCGCGGTATCGCCGCCGGCATTGGCAAGACCGAGAACATCCGCCCCGGAATCTTGCGCCTTCAGAAGATAGCTCGAAAAATCGCTGGTGCCGAGCGGATGGCGGACTGATCCCATCACCTCGCCACCAGCGGCATGCACCGCTTCCGTCATCGAATTTTCGAGGTCATAGCCGAAAGTGTAGTCTGCGGTGAGGAAAAACCATTTCTTCCCGCCTTCCCCAACCACCGCGCGCCCGAGGGCATGACCGACCTCCCAGGTATCGAAGGTCCAATGGATGGTATTGGGCGAGCATTTTTCACCCGTGAGCAGCGCGGTGCCGGCGCCGGAGCCGATGAACACCTTGTTTTTTTCGCGCGCGAGACCGGCGACCGCAAGGGCGATCGCCGAATTCGGCACATCGAGCACCGCGTCCACCCTTTCGGTGTCGAACCAGCGCCGCGCGATCGCAAGCCCGATATCGGGCTTATTCTGATGATCACCGGCGATGACCTCGATTTTTCGCCCGCCCACGCTGCCGCCGAAATCCTCGGCCGCCATCTCGGCGGCGATCACCGAGCCGCGGCCCTGATAATCGGCATAGACGCCCGAGAGATCGTTGAGAACGCCGAGCTTCAGCGGCTCCGCCGCGGCGGCGATTCCCGGGGCGATCAGCAAAGCGGCGAGCAAGTATAAAGATTTCATCATGATCGAAGCACCTCCCTTGTGCAGCCGGTTATTGGGCCAGTCGCCATCGCGCGACAGGTCGTGTATGGTGAACCTATGTCAGAGATCATCGAAACGCCGGCATCCGGCGAGACCGAGGCCAGCGCGGCGAGACGCACGGCCGCTGGGTCCGAGATCGCTCTCGGACGGCTGCCCGAACATATTGGCTTCGTGCTGAGAATAGCGCAAATCGCGGTGTTCCAGGATTTCCACCGCGCCGTGGCGGCGCTCGATCTCCGCCCCGCGCAATATTCGGTGCTGATCGTGCTCCGTGAAAACCCCGGCGTCAGAGCAAGCCAGGTCGCGGAAGCACTCGGCATCAAACGCACCAATTTCGTCCCCTTGCTCGATGGGCTGGAGCGACGCGGGCTGACCACGCGCGAGCGGCTGGCGCGCGACCGGCGTGCCTTCGCGCTGTTCCTGACCGAGGCGGGCATGGCGCTGCTCGGCCGCGCGGAAGACGCGGTCGACGCGCATGAGCGAAACCTTGCGGCCCTGCTCGGTGATGCTGGCAAAGCGACATTGCTCGATCTCCTTGCGCGGCTCACCGCGGCGAGCCGAGGGCCGCTCTCACCTCGTCCGGAATAGGGACGGATCGCAGACGATGCGGATCCTCCGCATCGCGCCGTGTCCAGACCCGTACTTCGTCGCCCTCGACCGCGAGCGTGTCGCCGTGAAATAGCGCATGGCTGATCTTGAAACTCGATCGCCCGAGCGCTTTGATGCGACTTTCGATGCGCGCTTGCATGCCGAAGCTGAGCGGCGCCAGAAAGCGAGCGCGAGCATCGACCATCGGGCAGCCGGCGATGCCGAAACGCGCCAGCAATTCCGGCTTGTAAAGCCCGAGGGCGGCCTGAAACAAAACCCAGGTCGCGGCATCGAACATCGCGAAATAGCGCGGATAGAACACGATGCCGGCCGGATCGCAGTCGCCCCATTCGATGAGGCGCTCGACAATGTTCGAAAACATACGCGTCAAGCCTCCGTATTTTCGACCAGGAGGGCAATCCCCTGGCCGCCGCCGATGCAGGCCGAGGCGATGCCGAAGCGCCGCCCTGAGCGCCGCAACTCACGGGCCAGGGTCAGCGTGAGCCGCAGCCCGGTTGCTGCCAGCGGGTGGCCGATCGCGATCGCGCCGCCATTGACGTTGAGCCGCGCCTCATCGAGGTCGAGGGCGCGGGCACAGGCGAGAACCTGCGCGCCGAAGGCTTCGTTGATTTCGACGCGATCGATCGCATCGAGGGTTAGCCCTGCCCGCACGAGCAGCGTCTCGATCGCCGAGACCGGGCCGATGCCCATGATCCCCGGCGCACAGCCGATCGCGACCCCGGCGACGAGGCGGGCGAGCGGCGGATGGGCCGCCGTATCCCGGCGCCCGATCACCGCCGCCGCCGCGCCATCGACGATCGCCGAGCTATTGCCGCCGGTCTGAACTCCGCCGAAGGCCGGCGGCAATTTTTCCAGAACGGCAAGCGGCGAGGGCCGCACATGCGTATCGGCGCTGATTTCGGCCGTGGATCGTGGCAGCCGGATGCCGCGATCGGCAAGACCGTCGCGGGCAAAAACCTCGCTGACGACGGGGACGATCTCGCCGGCGCGGAAATCGCTCGCGGCGATGGCGCGGGCAAAACTTTGGGCTGCGAAACGATCGACTTCTTCGCGCGAGATGCCGAAGCGCTCGGCCAAAGCCTCCGCGGTTTCGCCCATGGTCCGGCCAGGAGCGGGATCGAGCAGCGCCTCCCAGAGAAAATCCCTGAATTCCACTTGACCCAGGCGAAATCCATTGCGATGCGTATAGGCCGCGATCGGATTGCGGCTCATGCTCTCGGCGCCGACACAAAGGGCCGCCGCGATACCGCGATGGGTGATGGCGTCCGCGCCCTGCATCAACGCCTCGATCCCGGTGCCGCATACGCGCTGCACCAGATGTGCTGGAACCTCCTGCGGCAATCCGGCGTAAAGCCCGATATGGCGGGGTAGCATATAGGCATCGAAACTTGCCTGCGCGACCGATCCCGCGATCACGGTGCCGATCGCCGCCGGCTCGATCCCGGCGCGCCGGATCGCTTCTCGCGCCGCCTTGATGCCGAGATCGGTCGGCGAAACCAGAGCGAGTGCCCCGGTATAATCGACGAACGGCGTGCGCGCCCCATCGAACAGCCAGACATCGGGCCAGGAGGCGAAAAGACCTTGGCTCATTGTGCAAATTCCTCAGCGGTGATGATGTCGCGGGCAGGCGGTTCGGCATAGAGCGCCTCGATCAGCGCCGGGCGATTCCGGAGAATGATGCGCTGGTTGAGCGAGCCTTTATCCGTCACTTCGCCGGCATCGATCGAGAGTGCGGCATCGAGAAAAACGAGGCGCGCGATACGCATCGAGCTTCCCGGATAATCGCGTGCGAAGAGGGCGAGCCGGCGCGCGATCTCGCTGCGAATGGCGGCATCATTGGCATAGTCCGGGCGTTCGGGCACGGCGAGTGCTGCGATCATGTCGCGATCGGGGGCCGCGATCACCACATCCCGCACGTAAGGCGCGAGGCGCTCGAGAAGGAGCGCGCGGAGCCGCCCGACATGCACCCAGGTGCCGGTCGAGAGCTTGAAATCCTCCGAAATTCGGCCATCGAAGCGAAACCCGAGCGAAGGTGTCGCGGGATCGATCCATGCCAGCGCATCGCCCGTGCGGTAGAAGCCTTCTTCATCGAAGACGGCACGGGTTTTCGCCTCGTCCCGCCAATAACCGGGTGTGATGTTCGGCCCACGCATCCGCACCTCGCGCTTGCCCTCGACATCGACGAGCTTGACTTCGACACCCGGCGCCGGCACGCCAACCATGCCCGAACGCGCATGCGAGGGATGGCAGCAAAGGGCGAATGGCGCGGTTTCGGTCGCACCGAGCCCAGTGAGCATGGTCACGCGCCGGCCGATGGTCTCGATCGCGAGCGCATCCAGCATGTCCCAAACATGCTGCGTAAGCGACGCCCCGGCATAGAAAAAAAGCTTTACCTGACTGAAGAATTTTTGGCGCAGCTCGGCATCCTCGCGACAGGCGAGCGCGATCTCCTCCCATCCTTTGGGGACGTTGAAATAGACGCTCGGTGCAATCTCACGAAGATTGCGCAAGGTTGCTGCCATGCCCCCCGGTGCCGGCCGGCCGTCGTCGATATAAAGCGTGCCGCCGTTATAGAGCACGATGCCGAAATTATGGTTGCCGCCGAAAGTATGGTTCCATGGCAGCCAGTCGAGCAAGACCGGCGGCTCTTCGCCAAGAAAACGCATCACCGAGCGGATCATTTCCTGATTGCTGCACAGCATGCGCTCCGTGTTGATCACGCCTTTGGGGAGATCGGTCGAGCCGGATGTAAAAAGAAATTTGGCGATCGTCTCCGGTCCGACCCGCGTTACTGCCGCGGCCACCGCCGGGCGCGGGGTGGTGGCGCGGAGATCGGCCAAGAGTGAAATCTTCAGTCCCGGCGGTGGGTTTTGCGAGACAACGATCTCGGTGCCATCGGCGATCGTTGCCAGCGCCGGGGCAAATCGGGCACCGTCCTCGGCGAAGACGAGACCGGGGGTAAGCAGGCCGAAAATATGGCGAAGCCGCGCGAAATCACCGCCCGTCGTCGCGTAGGCGACCGAAATCGGGGCATAGGGCACGCCGACATGCATCGCCGCCAGGCCCAGCAGCGCGTGATCGATCGAATTGCCGGAAAGAATGGCAACCGGCCGCGCCGCCGACAGGCCGCGATCGAGCAGCGCCTGGCCGAGCGCGCACACCGCTGCCAGCGTCTCGGCATAGGTGATGCGCCGCCAACCGGCGCCATCGGGCGTGCGCTCGGCGAGGAAGACGCGATCGGGGGCGTATCCGGCCCAGTGTTCGAGGCGCTCGGTGAGGCGGGCCGGATAGGGGCCGAGCGATACCTCAGCGTGGGCACGGAGAGTGCCGTCCGCGTCCTCCGTGATCGCCATGTCGGGGACATGGAGACTAACCGGGACCGCCGGGATTTCGGCCATGTTTCCTCCTCACGCGGGATGTCACCCGAAATATCCGCCTATCGCCGGCCGGCGTCGCTCATGTCGGCGAAGCTCGGCCAATCTTCGCCGCCCGCCCTTCGAGAAAGGCCGCGAGACGCGATTTCGCCTCCTGATCCGCGGCGGCGATCGCGGCCATCAGGCTTTCGGCCAGAAATCCGCTCTCGCGATCGCTCTCGGCGATGCGCGGCAGTGCCTGCAGCACGGCGAAATTAGTGAGCGGCGCGTTGGACGCGATTTTCGCCGCGAGGTCGAGGGCGAGCGCGAGCCCGGCATCGGGCTCGGCGAGATAATTGGAAATCCCGATCGCCTGGCCTTCCTCCGCGCTGAAGACGCGCCCCGTCAGCATCATATCGGTCATGCGCGCGAGCCCGATCAGACGTGGCAGCCGCACCGATCCGCCGCCGCCGACGAAAATGCCGCGCTGACCCTCCGGCAGCGCATAATAGGCCGAGCGTTCGGCGACCCGGATATGACAGGCGGCGGCGAGTTCGAGCCCGCCCCCGATCACCGCGCCATGCAGCGCGGCGATCACCGGCAATCTGCCCTCGGCGATGTGGCGGAAGGATTGGTGCCAGAGGCGGCTGTGGAACACGCCGGCGGTTGCGTCCTGGGCGCTGATATCGGCGAGGTCGAGACCGGCGGAGAAATGCGCGCCATTCCCGGCCAAAACCGCAGCACGCGCCTCCGCCGGCGGGGCGGCGAAGAAGGCGCCGAGTGCCTCCACCATTTCCTCGTTGAGCGCGTTGCGTTTTTCCGGGCGCGCAAGCCGCACCAGCGCAACCGGGCCGTGCATTTCGACGGCAAGCAGAGCGGAAAGCGGTGGTCTCGCCTCTGGCGGCATGGGGCAGGCCCTTGTTGCGGGTTCTTGGACGGGAAGGACGTTCAGCCGAGCTTTAGCCGATGCGGCGGAACGGGGTCAACGGGATAGTTATGCTTCATCTCGATTTACCGGGCGCATCTCTGCCCCCGGCAGCCAGACGGTGAAGCGGGCGAACTGCCCCTCTTCGCTTTCGATGGTCAACTGGCCACGATGACGGTTGACCACGTGTTTGACGATGGCAAGCCCGAGACCAGTGCCGCCGGCACTCCGCGCACGACCCTTGTCGATGCGATAAAACCGTTCCGTCAGGCGCGGCAGATGGACACGCGCAATCCCTGGTCCGTCATTCTCGACCACGAGCGCGACACCCGGGCGCGACGCCGACAGGGCGCTGGCGGCGGAGAGCATCACCTTGCCACCCTCGCGGCCGTATTTGAGGGCGTTGTCGAGCAGGTTCTGCACCACCTGGACGATCTGGTCTTGATCGCCGGGAATTTCGGGCAGCCCCGCCGCGATCGCCATCGTGAGCGTCATTTTACGCTCAGCGAGACGCAATTCGAACGCGGCGGCGAGCCGCTCGATCAGTGCCGTGAGGTCGATGGTTCCGCTCGGCGGCAGATGCTCGTCCACTTCGATGCGCGAGAGGCGCAAAAGATCGTCGATCAGGCGGTTCATGCGCGCCGCCTGCTCGGCCATGATGGCAAGAAAACGCGCCTGCGCCGCCGGATCGTCGGCGGCGGGGCCGCGCAGCGTGTCGATGAAGCCAATCAGGCTCGCGAGCGGCGTGCGCAATTCATGGCTGGCATTGGCGACGAAATCGGCGCGCATCCGCTCGATCGCCTGCTCGCGCGAGCGGTCGGCGAGAACCACGATCGCGGCCCCGCCATCAGGCAATTCCTGCAACAGATGCACGACGCTCGCCCTCACCTCGCGCGGCACCGGCACGGGAAGCGAAAACACAACCGATTGCGTCTCGCGTTCGGCATAGGCGCGCTCGATCGCCGAGCGCAGTTCGGGATGGCGGAGCACAGCGGCGATATCCTCGCCGAAAATCTTGCGCGCCGCGGCATTGGCCTGGCGCACGGCGCGATCGGCGCCGAGCACGATCAGCGGGTCGGGCAGCAATTCGACGACCAGAGCACCCGCGCGCGCAAGGCGGGCACGGCTCGCCGCTTGTTCGTTGCGC
>JAKAQU010000086.1 GCA_021819535.1 Pseudomonadota bacterium
CCGCCCTCCTTCCGGGAACGCCGGTCGCCGAGGGCATCACCGCCAGCGAACGCATCCCCGCCGGCCACAAGGTCGCGATCCGCGCTCATGCGGCCGGCGAGCCGATCAGGCGCTATGGCCAGATCATCGGCTTCGCGACCCGCGATATCGCGCCCGGCCAGCATGTGCATACGCAGAATTGCGGCATGGGCGATTTCGCCCGCGATTATGCCTACGGCGCCGATGCCCGGCCGACCGCGATGATCGAGCCCGCGGCGACCTTCGAGGGCATCCGCCGGCCCGACGGCGGGATCGCGACCCGCAACTATATCGGCATCCTGACCTCGGTGAATTGCTCGGCGCATGTCGCGGCGATGGTCGCCGACGCCTTCCGCCGCAACCCCTTCACCGGCGATGATCCGCTCGCCGATTTTCCCCAGGTCGACGGCGTCGTCGCGCTGACCCACAAGACCGGCTGCGGCATGACCCAGAGGGAGCCGCTGGCCCTCCTCCGGCGCACCCTTGGCGGCTATGCCCGGCACCCCAATTTTTCCCATGTCATCGTGCTCGGGCTCGGCTGCGAGGTGAACCAGATCGGCGGGCTGATGGAGGAGCAGCGCCTCGCCGGGCGGCTCAAGGCGATGGATATCCAGACCATGGGCGGCACCCGCCGGACGGTCGCCGCCGGCATCGATTTCGTGCGTGACGTGCTGGCCGAGGCCAATCAGGTGCGGCGCGAGAGCGTCTCAGCGGGCGCCCTCAAGATCGCGCTCCAATGCGGCGGCTCGGACGGGTATTCCGGCATTTCCGCCAATCCGGCCCTGGGTGCTGCGAGCGATCTCGTGGTGCGGCATGGCGGCACCGTCATTCTTTCGGAGACACCGGAAACCTATGGCGCCGAGCATTTGCTCACCCGCCGCGCGGTCTCGCGCGAGGTCGGCGAGAAGCTCGTCGCCCTGATGCGCTGGTGGGAGGAATATACCGCGCGCGAAGGGGCGGAAATGGATGCCAATCCCTCGCCCTGCAACAAGGCGGGGGGGCTTACCACCATCCTCGAAAAATCCTTGGGCGCCATGGCCAAGGCGGGGAGCACCAATCTCGTCGATGTCGTGCGCTACGCCGAGCCGGTGAGTGCTCGCGGCTTCGTGTTCATGGATACACCCGGCTATGACCCGGTGGCGGCGACCGGACAGGTCGCGGGCGGGGCCAATCTCGTCTGCTTCACCACCGGGCGCGGCAGCGTCTTCGGCTGCAAGCCGTCGCCCTCGATCAAGCTCGCCACCAACACGCCGATGTTCCGCCGCATGGAAGACGATATGGACGTGAACTGCGGCAGCGTGCTCGACGGCGCCGAGACGGTTGCCGAATGTGGTCAGCGGATTTTCGATCTCATCCTTCGCGTCGCCTCGGGCGAGAAGACGAAGAGCGAGCAATTCGATTTCGGTGCCGCCGAATTCGCGCCCTGGCAGATTGGTGCCACGATGTAGCTCCGTGCCGGCGCCGGACGAGGCCGTGCCGAGAGAAGCGCCGGCCGTCTCCCCGACCGCGCTTTTCGTGGGCTTTCTCGGCATCGGCTTGAGCGGCTTCGGCGGCGTTCTCCCCTGGGCGCGGCGGATGGTGGTCGAGCGGCGGCGCTGGCTGGATGCGGCCTCGTTCAACGATCTGCTCGCTCTCTGCCAGTTCCTGCCGGGGCCGAACGTGATCAATCTTTCGGTCGCCCTCGGTGCCCGTTTTGCCGGCTGGCGCGGGGCGGCGGCGGCGTTTTCCGGCCTCATGCTGGCGCCGATGGTGATCGTGATCGCGCTCGGCGTGCTCTATGCCCGCTATGGCGGCCTTCCCCTGATCCAGCATCTCTTCCATGGCCTGGCTGCGGGCGCGGCTGGGCTCATTCTCGCCATGGCGGCGAAAATCGCCTGGCCACTCCGCCGCCGCCCGGCCGCCCTCGCGATCGCGGGCCTCGTCTTGATCGCCGCGACCTGGCTCCACTGGCCGCTCGCCGCGGTGCTTTCGGTCGGGCTCGCGCTCGGGCTGCTCGCGGGGGCGCGGGCGGCATGACTCTGGCGCTGCAACTGTTCCTGGTGTTCGCGGCACTCTCGCCGCTCGCCTTCGGCGGCGGGGCTGCCATCCTGCCGGAGATGGAACGCCAGGTGGTGGGCGTGCAGCATTGGCTGACGGTCGGGGAATTCGTCTCCCTGTTTGCCCTCGCCCAGGCGGCGCCGGGGCCGAACATGCTGATCGCAACTCTGATCGGCTGGCGGGTCGCCGGGCTCGGCGGCGCGATCGCGGCGACGATCGGGCTATGTCTTCCCTCCTCGCTCCTCACTTTCGCGATCGCCGGAATCTGGTGGCGGTTTCGCGAGACACCCTGGCGGCGGCGTCTTCAGGCGGCGCTCGTGCCGGTCACCGTTGGGCTGGTGGGCGGGGGGGCGATGGTGATCGCGGCGGGGGCGGCGCGCGGACAGGCGGCGGCCCTGATCACCGCAACCGTTCTTGCGCTGACGCTGGCAACCCGCCTCAACCCGCTCTGGTTCCTCGCGGCCAGTGCGCTCGCCGGCGTGTGCGGGCTGGTGTGAAGGCGGTCTTGTTTGATCCGGCCGTGCTCGATCGACCCATGGAGCGGCGCCGGTGACGCCTGATCGGCTTCCCGCGCCGCCGCATGCGGCCCGGGTCGGGCTTCGCTCACTCGCGCGGCGCGATCCGCTGCTCGGCGCCATCGAGCGGCGGGCCGGGCCCTTGCCCTGGCGGCGCCGGGCGCGCGGGTTTCCCGGCCTTTTGCAGGCGATCTGCGGCCAGCAGATCAGCAATCAGGCGGCGGCCGCCATCTGGCGGCGGCTTGCCGTCATTCCCGGCGCGATCACGCCGGAGGGTCTCCTCGGGCTCGCCGATGACGTTCTCCGCACGGCGGGGCTTTCGCGGCCAAAAATCACCCATGCCCGCGCCCTCGCCGAAGCGTTCGCGTCTGGTCGGCTCAGCGAGGCGGCACTCACGGCGATGGCGGACGAGGACGCGATTGCCGCGATCGCCGCGGTGCGCGGGCTCGGGCGCTGGAGCGCGGAAATCTATCTCCTGTTCGCGCTCGAACGCCCGGATATCTTCCCCGCCGGCGATCTCGCGCTCGCCGCCGCCCTGGCCGACCTCAGGGGGCTCGCCATCCGCCCGGGCGAGGCTGCGTTGCGCGCGATCGCCGAGGATTGGCGTCCCTGGCGGAGTCTGGCCGCGCGGCTTCTCTGGCATCACTGGCGTTGCGTGACCGGCCGGCCGAGCATGGACGATCTTCCGCCCACGTGACATTTTGCCCCCAATAGAGGAGCAAGACCGCCATGACCGAACCGCAATCGACGGAAAACCATCTCATCGTGACACGCGAGGATATGGTCGCGATCGTAACATTCAACCGCCCCGAGCGCCGCAACGCCTTCAACCTCGCCATGTGGCAGCATCTGAAGGTGATCATGGAGACGCTTTCCGCCGATGAGGGCTTGCGCTGCGTCGTGTTGCGCGGCACCGGGGGGGCGTTCTCGGCCGGCGCCGATATTTCCGCTTTCGCAACCGAACGCGGCAGCCGCGCCGCCGAGGATCTCTTTGGCGACGTGCTGCATGACAGCATGCAATCGATCCGGCTCTGCCGTCATCCGGTGGTGGCGGCGATCGAGGGCATCTGCCTCGGCGGCGGCGCAGGCATCGCGACGATGTGCGATTTTCGTGTCGGCGGCGAGAATATCCGCTTCGGCATCACCGCGCGCAATCTCGGCATCTGGTATCCCTATGCCGAGATCGATCCGATCATCGAGATGGTGGGCACCGGCGTTGCCGCCGAAATCCTGATCGAGGGGCGGATTTTCAATGGCAACGAAGCCTACGCCAAGGGTCTTCTTTCCCGCGTCGTTGCCGATGCCGAGGTGGCGGCGGAGGCGATGGCGCTGGCACGGCGGATTTGCGAGGGAAGCCCGCTCTCCGCGCGCTTCCACAAAGCGGCGATCCGCAAGCTGCGCGGCCCGCTGCCGATCACGCCCGCGGAAGAGCGGGCCGTGAATGATTTCGCCGCGACCGAGGATTTCAAAAACGCCGCCCGCGCTTTCCTGGCCAAGGAAAAGCCGCGCTTCGTCGGGCGCTAGAGTGTGATCGGGGGTCGATCATGGTTTAACGCACCCAGGATTCGGCCCCGGCGCGGGTGAAATGCACGCCCCCGGCCTGGCCGCCGCCGGCTTCGAGGGCACGGAGCACCGCCATGCGGCGCTCGGGCGGCACGATGAACATCATGAACCCGCCGCCGCCCGCGCCAGAGACCTTGCCGCCGATGGCCCCGGCGGCAAAAGCGCTTTCCAGCAGCGCGTCGATCTCCCCGGTGCTGATGCCGCTCGCCGTCCGCTTCTTGGCCCGCCACGAACGGTTGAGAATCTCCGCCATGTGCGAAATCTCGCCACGCAGGAGCGCGAGCTTCATCTCCATCGCATCGCGCTTGAGCTGATGCAGGCTCTCCAGCACCGTCCCGCCAGGGGCGGCCATGTTGCGCTGCTGCTCGACGATGATGGTCTCGGACGCGCGCGAGACGCCGGTGAAGCAGATCACCATCGAGGTCTCCAACTCGTTCAGCATCGCCGCTGAGACCCGGAGCGGGTTGACGATGACACGATCGCCGGGGAGGAATTCGATGAAATTGGCGCCGCCGAAAGTGGCCGCATACTGGTCCTGCTTGCCACCGGCAAGGCCGAGATCGATGCGCTCGATCTCATAGGCGAGATGGGCGATGTCATAGGGGCCGAGGGGGGCGGCGAGGCGGGTTGCGAACGCCTCGACCAGTGCCACCACCAGCGCCGAGGACGAGCCAAGGCCGGAGCCCGGCGGCGCATCGACGAAGGAGGTGAGGCGGAACGGCGCCATCCTCCCGCCGGCGTGCTCGGCGAGCATCCGCCGTGCGACCCCGGCATGAAGTGCGAGGCGCGCGCCGTTAAAATCCTGGTCGCCGGCCGGGAAAACCTCCTCGATATCGAGATCGGGGGCGAGGAAGCGGGTGCGCCCGTCATCCGAGGGCTCGATGAAGGCATAGGCATAGCGGTCGATGGTGATGTTGAGCACGGCGCCGCCATGGGCGTCACTATAAGGGCTGAGATCGGTCCCGCCCCCGGCAAGGCCGAGGCGGAGCGGCACGCGTGCGCGCACCGTGGCACGCTCATCGGGAAGCGGGGATGTGATCATGTCAGGACACCGCCGGATTGGGAGAATGAGGGGTGAGATGGGGGGCGAGGAAGGCCGCGAGGTCGCCGCCCGAGAATAAAAGGCCGCGCAGGCCGGCCGCCGCCGCCGCCGCCATGTCGCTCTCGTTATCGCCGATCAGGAGGGCGCGGGCGGGATCGATTTCCCAGGCGCGGATGAGATCGAGGATCATCCCCGGCCCGGGTTTGCGCCAGTCGCTTACGCGGGCGTAAGCCGCCACGGGGGCCTCGGGATGAAAGGGGCAATAGCGGATATCGTCGATATTGCCGCCCTTGGCGCGGATTTCGGCCACCATCCAGGCGTGAAGATCGGTGACATCGGCCTCCTCGTAATACCCGCGCGCGACGCCGGACTGGTTGGTGACGACGAAGACGTGCCAGCCCGCGTCCGTCGCCGCCCGGATCGCCGCGATCGCGCCCGGTATCCATTGAAAGCGCTCGCGCGAGCCGACATGGCCGAAATCGACATTGATCACCCCGTCGCGGTCGAGGAAGAGGGCCGGGCGGTGCAATTGGCGGGGGATTTCGGCCGCGGCGTGGGCGAGATCGGCGGGGATGCCGATGTCGCGAAAATACCCCTCGGCGATCAGCCCGCTCACCTCGCCGCGGGCGGCGAGGCTCGGCAATACGTCCCGCTCCAGCGAGCAGCGCGGCGCGAGAGCGAGAAGAATGTCGCGCGACATGAGATAGATGCCGGCATTGATCAGGCCGGGCCCGGCCTGCTCCGGTCGCTCGGCAAATGCGCTGACGCGCTCGCCCGAGAGCGTGACGACGCCGTAGCGGCTGGCATCGGGGACGGCGCGAAGCACCATGCGCGCGATCGCGTGCGGTGCTTCGCCGAACAGGCGGGCGAGATTGCAGTCGAACAGCGAATCGCCATTGCACAGCAAAAATCGCGGCGCGAGCAGGTCGCGGGCGTGAAAAAGAGCCCCGCCGGTGCCAGCGCGTTCCGGCTCCTCGGAGACGGTGATCGTGACCTCGGCGGGGAGCGCTGCCCGGATCGTGGGGATGGCGTTGCGCAATGTGTCGGCGAGATGGCCGGCGAGGAGGACGAAATCGGTGATCCCGAAGCGGATCATCTCGCGCATCAGCCAGGCGAGGAAAGGGCGGTCGCCGATCGGCAGGATCGGCTTCGGGGTGGTCTCGGCAAGGGCGCCGAGACGGCTCGCCATGCCGCCGGCGAGGATCGCGCATTGCCGGGGCGCATCTCTGGTCATGACCGCGCGTCTATCCCGCAACCAAAGAGCGAACGAGCGGCATAGAAACAAAAATGACGAACCCGGATCATGGTTGGATGTTTTCCTTTATGACGGGACGGCGAATAAATTTTTCTTCAAAATTCCACCCGCTCTCCCAAGTATTTGAAGGCAGTCGCACGAAATCCTAAGCCAGGCTGCGTTGATATTTCTTTTCGCCTCATTAGATCGATTGCAGATCGAGAGGGAATCGCCGCACCAGGTAAGGCGGCGAGTGGCAGGGGGGCGAAAGTAATCAGGAATTCATCATTAGCCATGCATAGTCTGTTCGAGATGATCAGGCCGTTTTCGCTCTCCAGGATGCACCAATCCGTCGCGCGCGGCGAGAGAGGCAGCGCGGCGCGAGCGCGGCACGCCGGGCGCCGGCCGCTTCCGTGGAAATTTGCCTTGCCGCTGATCGCCGTGGCCTCGCTCGCTCTTTGGCTGGTCATCATTCTCGCCGCCGCCCGGCTCTTCGCCGTCCTGTTCTGACCATCCTCACGGCTTGAGCGGCGTCGTCTCGAGCCAGTTCAGGGTCGCGGCCAGCCCCTGGCGAAGCGGCGTCGGCTCGCCGAGCCCGAGCGCTGCCCGCGCCGCCTCGGGCGCACCAAGGGAGTGGCGGATTTCGCCTTTGCGTGCCGGGGCGAAGCGTATATCCGCGCGCCGCCCGCACAGCCCGGCGATGGTCTCGGCCAGTTCGCAGACCGAGGTCGCCCGGCCAGTGCAGACATTGAACACCGCGGCCGGCCAGACATCGCCGCTCTTGATCCCGGACATCGCGGCCCGCAGCGCCGCGACGACATCGGCCACGAACACGAAATCTCGCGTCTGCGCGCCATCGCCAAAGATCGCCACCGGCTCGCCGGCGCGCAAACGCTCGCAAAATATCGAGATCACCCCCGAATAGGGCGAGCGCGGATCCTGCCTCGGGCCATAGACATTGAAAAAGCGAAGCCCGAGCGTCGGGATGCCATGCACGTGGTGCGCGACCAGGGCGTGCTGCTCGCAACCGAGCTTGTCGGCGCCATAGGCGGAAAGAGGGTGTTTCGCGGCGCGTTCGGTGATCGGCAGCTCGGCGCTGTCGCCATAGACCGCGGCGGAAGAGGCATAGACCACCGGCACTGGGCGGCTGCGGAGCGCCTCGAAAACGGTGATCAGCCCGCCGAGATTGACCGCGTGGGTCGCAAGCCAGGCCTCGATGCCGCGCTCGACCGAGGCGATGGCGGCGAGGTGAAAGCAGCCGGCGATTCCCGCCGCCGCCGCGTGCATCAGCGCGGCGTCGGTGATCGAGCCTTCGAGGAATTCGACCGCCTCGGGCAGGTTTTCGCGCTTGCCGGTGGAGAGATCGTCGATCACCCGCACCCTGTGCCCCTCGGCGAGCAGGGCCGCCACCAGATGCGAGCCGATGAAACCGGCGCCGCCGGTGACCAGGAACATCTCGCTCATTCTTCTTCCACTCCGCCCCTTGCCATCGCCGCCGCGCCGCCGAAGAGATCGGCATAGGCGCGAAACATCGCCCGCTGGTCGAAAACCTGCTCGGCCCGTGCCCGGTTCGCGGCCCCGATCGCTGCCCGCGCCGCCGGATCGGCGAGGAGGCGCGTGATCGCCCCGGCGAGCGCCGTCTCGCTCGGTTCGACGACGAACGCCGCATTCGCCGGTGAAAGCATCGCCCTGACATCGCCGACATCGGTTGCGGCAACCGAGAGCCCGCTCGCCATCGCCTCCAAAACCGAAAGCGGCATCTGCTCGGTATCCGAGGAGAGCGCGAAAACATCAAAAAACCGATAAACCGGCGCCGTATCATCGATCGCCCCGGTAAAATGAACGCGCGCCGCAAGCCCGAGCGCCGCCGCCTGCGCTGCCAGGGCCGCCCGTTCCGGCCCGTCGCCGACGATGACGAGGCGGGCCGGGGGCGGGACGGCGGCGAAGGCAGCGAGCAGGCGCGAAAGATTCTTCTCCGCCCGCAAGGCGGCGACGGTTCCGACCACTGGCCCGCCCACTGGCCCGCCCCCATCACCCCAGGGTGGGATGCCGCGCGGCCCAGGGGCGAAGCGGGCGAGATCGATCCCGTTCGGGACATAGCGCAAATGCCGCGCCGGCAGGCGCCATTGCGCGGTCGCGATGCGAAGGAGGGTCTGGGACGGCAGCATCACCGTCGCCCGGCGCAGAAAGAGCCGCCTGAGCCAGACCCGGCGCGGGATCTGGCGCGCCCGCTCCTCGGGCCCGAACCCATCCTCCATGTGGAGATGCGGGATGCGGGCGAGCGCATTGGCCATCGCCCATTCGATCGTGCCCCAATTACTGGTCACCAAAAGATCAGGGCGGAGGGCGCGGAGCGTCGCCATGATGCGCCCGAGATTGGCGAGCGTCTCGCCCTTGCGCAGCGGATTGTCCGGAAGCGCGACATCGAGCCCGGGGGCGAGGCGGGCACGGCATGCGGTGTTGCCGTCCATGGCGATGAGGGTATGGCGATAGGCTGCGCCGAAATGATTGGCGAGCGCGACAAACCGCATCTGCGGCCCGCCGATCGCAAAGGTCGAGAAAACGTGAAGAAGATGCGGGCGCGTCATGGTGCCGTGATCGCGAAGGCCTCGGCGAGGAACGCCTCGCGATCGGCGACGGGATGCCAATCGAGCGCCCGTTTCGCGTCCGTGCAGTCAAAATCCGCGCGCAACCCCCGCGAGAGCAGGTCGCGCAAGGCCGGTGCCGCCGCCCTGCGCCCGCCGAGCCGTTTGATCAGCCATTTGCCGCGCTCGATCAGCCACAGGCGATAGGGCGATTGCGGATGGAAGCGGAGCGGCCGGCCGAGTGCCGCGGCAAGGGCAG
Source organism: Pseudomonadota bacterium (assembly GCA_021819535.1). Classification (GTDB taxonomy): domain Bacteria; phylum Pseudomonadota; class Alphaproteobacteria; order Acetobacterales; family Acetobacteraceae; genus Acidibrevibacterium. Next base: position 9,254 of record JAKAQU010000086.1, read on the forward strand.
AGGTGTACTCACGCGCGTCGAGCCGCACATCGCCGACCAGGTTGAAGGCCCGCCCGCCGATCGCGGGGGCGGCGCAGGCGCTGACGATGGCGCACGCGACATCGCTCGCCAGCACGAAGGGGAGCTTGTTGCGGCCGTCATTCCAGCCGAGACAATGCTGCTCGTTGTTATAGACGCCGAGCCCGCTATGGAACGGGGAGGTGCCGGCGCCGACGACGAGGCCGGGGCGAAGGATGACCACTTCCAGCCCCTCCCGGCCATTGTCGGCGAGCAACGCGCGATCGCAGATCGCCTTCGCGCGGGCGTAATCGGCGCGTTGCTCGGCCTTGGGGTCGGGCGGCGTCGCGCCGGTGACGGGAGATGCTTGCGGGCCGAGATAGAGCGAGGCGATCGAGCCGACATGGACCAGCCGGTGGACGCTTTTTTCCAGACACACCCGCGCCAC
>JAKAQU010000087.1 GCA_021819535.1 Pseudomonadota bacterium
TTATATTCTATCGTATGCACCGCAGCGCTCGACCAAACTCGACCGAAAACCTCACTCGATTTCACTCAACCGTGAGTGCTGACAAAATTGGCTCTCATTCTGGATATCACTATACCCCCTTTGCCCCTCTACCCCACCAAAGGCAATGCCTTTGGAAACCATTCCTTCGGAATGCGGGTCTGGGGGCGCTGGCCCCAGCGGGTCCAGGGCGGAGCCCTGGCCTTATGCTGAAACGCTCGTCTCTAATCCGCCTTGCGCCGGGCGCGGCGGGCGAGGGCGAGGGTGCCGAGGGCGCTGCCAAGCAAAGCCAGGCTCATCGGCTCGGGCACGCTCGCGCTGCCATCGACGACCTGAAGCGCCGAATAGGCGACATCATTGCCGGAGCTGATGGGATTGTTGATCGTCATCGAGATCAAACCCGTTCCCGCCCAGCTCGAGGGAAGAACGAAGGTCTGCACATCGAGGCGCTGGCTCGGCTCACCATTGCCGTTATTCGCCGCGTCCCCCGTCGTCCACCAGGGCTGCGTCGTCACATTGCCGAGGCCGCTTGCGCTGTTATAGCCCTGGAGCACGTTGTTATAGCCACCGTTATTGTAATCGCGGATGGTCTGGCCGGCGATCAGCGAATATGTCGCCTGACCGCCGTTGCTGTTGAGGAAGGTGATCGTCGCTTCCACGCTCCCGGCGGGGCCGCCAAAGAAGGAATTCATCAGCGCATTGACGCTCGCATCGTTGTTGAGGGTAATGCCGCCGGTGGATAGGATGGTGGAGGCGCCGCTCAAGGTCAGGCCGTAATGGCCCGACCAGTCGCCGAAGGTGATGCCGGTGCCGGTATTGCCATTGGTCGGCGCGGCGGCGATGGCGCTGCCGCCAAATTCACCGGTCCAATCCCCGAGGAGCGGTGAAATATTGATATCGGTCACCGTCCCGGCCTTTGCTGCCTGCGCCGTGAGGGCGAGCGCCAACCCGATGCCGAATGTCGAAACCAGAGTGCCGGCCCGCATGTTCCGATCTCCTATTCATGATCCGATGCGCATTAATTTACACACGGAACGTCAATTTTCCGAGTCAAATTTCATGTATCACGATTTCGTGATCTCAGCGCGGGATCGGCGCGCGCGATGCGCTGATCGCGAAAGCCGCCTTCCGGGCCGGGGAGGTCAAGAAACTGTGTCAGGCTGCCCGGCTTGTCGCATCCCAACGCGCTCGCTTCGCATGGTCACTGAAAAACAACGCACCCACTTACGCGAGGGATGATGGCGGCGACCAGGTTCGCAAAACCAGCCCCAAACACACAGAAGTGACCCGATTGCGTATCTCAATAAGACAAATCGTCTGATTTTACGATTTCGTTGTTTCGGCTGACGCCGATTGCGGCGGCGATACGCGCAAGCTCGTCCATCACTGGAGCATCCCGCTTCTGCCCAGTGATGGCATCCATGCATAGGAAGCGAAGTCTTTGGCCCGCGTCTCTGCCCGAAAGGTATCGCGTCGGCTCTTTAGTTACCCATACGAAGGCTGCATGGATGTTGAACACCCTAACCGCAATCGCAATCCCGTCATCGCCTGCAAAGGCATAAGCAAGATGTTCTGTCTCGTTTGATGGCCACCATTTGAAGGCTTCAAACCCCTCTGCATCAGCGACATAGGCTGGCAGCTTATCCGTTGAGTTCGGATCGGCAGAACATATAGCGTCTCGTAACTCCGCGGCGGAGGGGTCGTTTATATAGTCCTCGCCCAACCACAAGAACGCTAGCTCGTACGCAATTTTAATCATCGCGTGGCGGACAAACGCGAAGCTATAACTTCTCTCAAAGAGTACCTTCGGATTGTTGATGACCGTCACGTTGTCCCGGAACCGGCTTACTTCTGCCTCCAACGCCTCCACTGAAAGTGGTGGGACACCGTGCCGTTTCCGCTCGCGTTGTATGATCTTCGGCAGGTCACCAGCATCTTTTTCATCGACAACAACCTTTCGGGCCTTGCTGCCATCAGGCATGATGACATCCGAAGCGTGGTGAAGCGTCCTGGTGACAATCTTCTGCTCACACTCATCGAACCTGACCTCGACACGAATCGAGGGATTTTCGGCCAGTCGTCCAACTCCCAGCAGCAATTCGTGCATCGCAGGAGGCTCGCCACTGTTGCCTGCCAGCCGCAGACGCGCCCGATGTCCCCGAACAAGGAAGTTGTCGCTCAGCGCCGCATCCACCTTGCTTCCGAAAGATGAGTTGCAAGATTTACAGACACGGTTTGTTGTAAGTTTGCCGCCGATCGCGCGAGGGAAAATATGCTCCTCGGTGCCGGGCCGCTCTTTAAGGCAGAAAATACACTTCATAGGTTTCGTGGCCTTGATTCAAAATTGAATTGGACCCTTTCATCAGGGCCATTCCGAGGCCCCACTTCACAGCGATGTCAGCATGGCGGCTGGGCCGGCGCAAGCTTGAGAGAGCGGGCGGGCGCCCGCTATTCCTTTTGCGCCGCGATCAGAAATTCCTGGTTGCCGTCGGCGCCGGCAATCGGGCTTTCGGTCACGCCGAGCACCCGCCAGCCGGGAAGCCCCGCCCACCAGGCGGCGATGCGGGCCGAGACCGCCTCGCGCACCAGAGGGTCGCGGACGATCCCGCCCTTGCCGACATTTTCGCGCCCGGCCTCGAATTGCGGCTTGATCAGCGCGACCGCGAACGCGCCGGATGCCGCGAGCGCGAGCGGCGCCGGGAGCAGGGTTGCAAGCCCGATGAAACTCGCATCGGCGACCACGGCGCCGACCGGCTCCTCGATCCGGGCGGCATCGAGAAACCGCGCATTGACCCGCTCATGGACGACGACGCGGGGATCCTCGCGCAGTTTCCACGCCAATTGCCCGTGCCCGACATCGACCGCGTGAACCCGGGCGGCGCCGCGCGCGAGCAGGACATCGGTGAAGCCGCCGGTCGAGGCGCCGATATCGAGCCCTATTCTCCCGGCCGGCGAGAGGCCGAAATGATCGAGGGCGTGCGCGAGCTTGAGCCCGCCGCGCGAGACCCAGGGGTGGTCGGGGGCGCGGAGCGAGAGCGGCGCATCCTCGGCGAGCAGCGTCCCGGGCTTGTCGATGCGGCGTGTGTCCGAAAAAATTTTCCCGGCGAGCATGAGCGCCTGCGCCCGCGCCCGGCTTTCGGCGAGGCCGCGCGCGACGGCGAGCTGATCGGCGCGGATCCGGGCCATCGTCCGCCCGGTGCCCTCAGCTCCGCCGCGCGACGACGAAGCGGGCCAGCGCGCGCAAATTCCCGGCCGCCTCTCCGAACATTTCGAGATGCGACGCCGCCTGCTCGGCGAGGAGCAGCGCCTGGGCGCGGGCGCGCTCGGGGCCGAGGACCGCAACCAGCGTCGCCTTGCCAGCGGCCTCGTCCTTGCCCGCGGTCTTGCCGGTCTCCTCGGTGGTGCCGAGGGCATCGAGGAGATCGTCGGCGATCTGGAAGGCGGCGCCGACATCGCGCCCATACCAGGCGAGCGCCTGGCGCTGTGCGTGCGGCGCGCGGCCGAGAATGGCGCCGGCCTCGGCGCTGAACTGAATGAGCCGCCCGGTTTTGAGCGCTTGCAGCCGCCCGATTTCGGCCTCGCTCAGGCGTTGTCCCTCCGTCGCCATGTCGATCATCTGGCCGCCGACCATGCCGCGCCCGCCGGCGGCATGGGCGAGCGCCAGCACCAGCTCGGCGCGTGCCTGCGCGTCCGAGTGGGTGTCGGGCTCGGCCAGAATTTCGAAGGCGCGGGTTTGCAGCGCGTCACCGGCGAGGATCGCCGTCGCCTCGTCGAAGGCGCGATGGGTGCTCGGCCGGCCGCGGCGGAGATCGTCGTCATCCATCGCCGGCAGATCGTCATGCACCAGCGAATAGGCGTGCAGCATCTCGACCGCGGCGGCGACGCGGGCGGCACAGGTCGCGTTGACCTTGAAAAGGGCGGCGCTCTCCAGCACGAGAAAGGCGCGAAGCCGCTTGCCGCCGCCGAGTGTGGCATAGCGCATCGCCTCGAAGAGCGGCGCCTCCGGCCCCTCGGGCGGGAGGAGCAATGTGTCGAGCGCCGTCTCGACCCGGCTCGCGGCCGCCGCGAGTGCTGCCTTGAGGGCGGGATCGGGCTCACCTGCCGCGCCCGCGGGGGCAAGCTCCGGGGGCTTCGTCATCACGCGACCGGACGGGTCGCAAGCCCGTTCTCGTGGCTCACGATGGCATCGATCCGTGCCTCGACCTCGGCGAGCCGCGCCTCGCAATGCTGGCGCAGCGCCGTTCCCCGTTCATAGGCCGCGAGCGCGTTCTCCAGCGTCTGCTTCCCTTCTTCGAGGCCGCGCACGATCTGCTCGAGTTCGGCCATCGCCTGCTCGAAGCTGAGGCTCGCGACCGGGCGCGCTGTATCCTTGGGCTCTGCCGGTGTGTCGGGCGCTTTCGCGGGCATGGTGTTCTCCAGCGCGATGATGACGAAAGCGCTGCTCCTATCGCGCCGAGAGCGCCGCGCCAACCCCCGGCGACTTGATCTGCCCCCTGGTTGATCTACCCGAATTGATCTGCCCCCTGGCGGCCCAAACACCGGCGGCCTAGGCTTGCCCTCCGATCAGGGCGACGCGCCCGTCGTCTGCTCGTTCGTCACGCTCAGGAGGAAGTCACATCATGGAAGACATCGTCATCGTATCCGCCGCCCGCACCCCGGTCGGCAGTTTCAACGGCGCCCTCGGGACGACGCCGGCGCATGCGCTCGGCGCGACCGCCATCGGGGCGGCGATGACGCGGGCCAAGCTCGATTCCGGCGAGGTGGACGAGGTCATTCTCGGCCAGATCCTCGCCGCCGGCCAAGGCATGAACCCGGCCCGCCAGGCAGCGCGCGCCGCCGGCATCCCGGACGACAAAACCGCGTTCGGCATCAATCAGGTCTGCGGCTCGGGCCTCCGCGCCGTGGCGCTCGCCGCCCAGCAGGTGATGAGCGGGGAGAGCAAAATCGTCATCGCCGGCGGCCAGGAAAGCATGAGCCTCTCGCAGCACGCGGCCTATCTCCGCGCCGGGGTGAAAATGGGCGAACTCGGCTTCATGGACACGATGCTGAAGGATGGCCTCTGGGATGTGTTCCATGGCTATCACATGGGCATCACCGCCGAAAACGTCGCCCGCGCCTATCAGATCACCCGCGAGGAGCAGGATGCCTTCGCCCTCGCCTCGCAGCAGAAGGCGAGTGCCGCGCAAAAGGCCGGCCGCTTCCAGGGCGAGATCGTCGCGGTGACGGTGAAGGGCCGCAAGGGCGATGTGGTGGTGGCCGAGGACGAATATATCCGCCACGACGCCTCGCCCGAGGCGATGGCCAAGCTGCGCCCGGCCTTCGCCAAGGACGGCACGGTGACGGCGGCGAACGCGAGCGGCATCAATGACGGCGCCGCCGCCCTCGTCGTGATGACGGCGAGCGAGGCGGCCAAGCGCGGGCTCACACCGCTCGCCCGCATCGCCGCCTTCGCGACCGCCGGCGTCGATCCGGCGCTGATGGGCACGGGCCCGATCCCGGCCTCGCGCAAGGCGCTCGATCGCGCCGGCTGGAAGATCGACGATCTCGATCTGATCGAGGCCAATGAGGCGTTCGCGGCGCAGGCCTGTGCGGTCAACAAGGATCTCGGCTGGGATCCGGCGAAGGTCAACGTCAATGGCGGCGCGATCGCGATCGGCCACCCGATCGGCGCCTCGGGCGCCCGCATCCTGGTGACATTGCTCTCTGAGCTGGCCCGGCGCGATGCGCATAAGGGCCTCGCGACGCTCTGCATCGGCGGCGGCATGGGGGTTGCCATGTGCGTCGAACGCTGAACGCGCGTCTCCCCGCCCGGGTCTTTTTGCGATAAGCGGCGCGGGCGGGGAGAAAATGCGATTTGCTGTGCTGCAACATTGATTTTGCTCAAGATAATTCGCAAAACCCGTGCTAGGCTGAACACCGTGGACGTTCAAAACGGGAGGCACGCATGGAACGGGTCGCATTGGTTACCGGGGGCACACGCGGGATCGGGGCCGCGATTTCACGGGCATTGAAGGCGGCGGGCTGCCACGTCGTTGCGAGTTACGCCGGCAATGACGCGGCGGCCCATGCTTTCGCCGAGGAGAGCGGCATCGCGGTCTCGCGCTTCGATGCCGGCGATTACGACGCCTGCGCGGCCGCGGTCGGCGAGATCACGAAAACGCATGGTGCGATCAGCGTTCTGGTCAACAATGCCGGCATCACCCGCGATGCGACGCTCGCGCGCATGACGCGAGAGATGTGGGATGCGGTGATCGCGACCAATCTCACCTCCTGCTTCAACCTCTGCAAACTCACCTTCGATGCCATGCGGGCGCAAAAATTCGGCCGCATCATCAATATCAGCAGCATCAACGGCCAGGCCGGGCAATATGGCCAGGTGAATTATTCCGCCGCCAAGGCCGGGATGATCGGCCTCACCAAGGCGCTGGCGCAGGAGGGGGCGCGTTTCGGCATCACCGTCAATGCCATAGCGCCAGGCTATATCGATACGGAAATGGTGCGCGCGGTGCCGGAGGAGGCGCTTTCGAAAGTGATCGCGAAAATCCCGGTCGGCCGGCTCGGCCATGTCGAGGAGATCGCGCGCGGCGTCGTCTTTCTCGCCGCCGAGGAGGCCGGTTTCGTCACCGGCGCGACGCTGACCATGAATGGCGGCCAATACATGACCTGAACGCGCGGGCCTCGCGCCTGCCGTGTTAACGGGAACGCAACATAAACGGGGCATGATAGGCTGAGGCTGCAAGGATTGGATCTCATGCCCCTCGATGCACATCCCGGTGAGATAGGGCTCGCCGTCACGTCCGGCGCGCCGGATCCCGGGCGCACCATCGCCGCCATCGCCGAGGATATCGGCCGCCTCTCGCTCGACATCGCCGACATCGCCGGCGATGTCCAGGAGGTCAATCTCCACCTCGATGCGCAATCGCGCCAGGTCGGCGAGATCGACGCGGCGAGCGCCGAGATCCTCGCGAGCAACCGCCTGATCGCCGAGACCGCGGCGGAGAATTGCCGCATGGCGGCGGCGGCGCGCAAGGATACCGAGCTTTCGGCCGGCGAGGTGAGCGCCTCCCTCGGCGCGATCGAGCGTCTGGTCGGCGTCGTCGGCCTGATCCGCGATCAGGTCGGCGCGTTCGGTGCCGCGATCGCGAAGGTCGGCAAGGTTTCCGAGAATATCGACCGTATCGCCCGCCAGACCAATCTTCTCGCGCTCAACGCGACGATCGAGGCGGCGCGGGCCGGCGAGGCCGGGCGCGGCTTTGCCGTCGTCGCGAGCGAGGTCAAGGCGCTCGCCAAAGAGACCAGTGCTGCGACCGCCGAAATCGGCGCGACCCTCGCGACCCTCACCGGCGAACTCAAACACCTCCTCCACCACGCCGACGATGGCGCCCGCGAGGCGCGTGAGGTCGGCAAAAGCGCTGATGTCATCAACCAGGCGATGCAGACGGTGAGCGGCGCGGTCGCGGCGGTCGAGACCAATGCCGGGCGGATCGGCAGCGCGACCGATGAAATCACCGCGCGCTGTGAAAACTTCGCGGCAGCGGTCGCGGAAATGAAATCCGGCATCACGAGTTCGGCCGCAACGCTCGCGACCGCGGCCGAACGCAGCGGCAAATTGCTCGAAGCGAGCGAGCGGATCATGGTTTTGACCGCAACCTCGGGCTTTGCGACGGGCGACAGCAAATTCATCGCCGCCGCGTGCGAGGCGGCGGCCCGGATCGAGGCGGCGTTCGCCGAGGCCCTTCGCACGGGCGCGATCCATGAGGCCGATCTCTTCGACAAGGATCTCCGCCCCATCCCCGGGACCGATCCGACGCAATTCATGACCCGCTACATCGATTTCCTCGACCGCGTGCTGCCGCCGATCCATGACCCGGTGCTGGCGCTCGACCCGCGCATCGTCTGGTGCGCCTGCACCGACCATAATCTCCTGATCCCGACCCATAACCCGCAATACCGCAAGCCGCATGGCAAGGATCCGGTGTGGAACGCGGCCAATGGCCGGAACCGCCGCCGCTATCAGGACAAAACGGCGCAGGCGGTGGTCGCGAGCACGGCGCCGTTTCTGCTCCAGACCTATCGCCGCGACATGGGCGGCGGCAAATTCGCCCTGATGAAAGACGCCTCCGCCCCGATCATGGTCAATGGCCGGCTCTGGGGCGGCTTGCGCGTCTGCTATCGCATCTGATCGCCCCTCACGCCGCCCGCGGGAGGGTGACGCCGCAGGCATCGAAAGCGGCAAAGAGAGACGCTTCTTGCGCCGCACTCAGTTTCATGTGCGGCGGGCGGATTTGGGTCCAGGCGGCATCGCCGGTATGGCGCGCCATCAGGGATTTGAGGCCGGGGATGAGCGGTGCCGAAGTCACCGCCCGGCGGATCGCCGAGAGGCGCCTCTGTGCGGCGAGCGCCCGTTCGCTCCCGGCATGGGCATAGACCTCGGCATTGATCGCGGCCGAGACGTTGGAGGCGGCGCTGATGCTGCCGGCCCCGCCGATCGTGAGCAGATCGTGGAGCGCCCCGTCATCGCCGCAATAGACCTCGAAGCCTTGGGCGGCGAAATGCTCGACATAGGCGCGGGTGTTGGCGAAGTCGCCGCTGCTGTCCTTGATCCCGCGGATGGTGCCGGGAAAGGCGGCAAGGAGGCGCGCGATCAGCGGGATGGTGAACGGCACCATCGATTGCGCCGGGAAATGATAGAGATAGAGCGCAAGCCCGGTTCCGGCGCGGGCGATGACCTCGCTGAAATAGGCGAAGAGACCATCCTCGCTCGGGTTCTTGTAGAAGAACGGCGGCAGCAAGAGGGCGCCACGGCAGCCGAGTTCGGCGGCGCGGCGGAGCAGCAAGACGGTATCGGTGATCGCCGTGGTGCCGAGCCCGGGCAGCAGGCGCGCGGGCGCGATGCCGCGGGCGATGATCCCCTCCATCAGGGCGATGCGCTCGGAAATGCCGAGGCTGTTGGCCTCGCCGGTGGTGCCGAGAATGCCGAGCCCGTTCGCGCCTTGGGCGAGCAGCCAGCGGCAATGCGCCGCCATGCGGTCGAGATCGGGGGCGAGATCTTCGGTCATCGGGGTGAGGACGGCGACGTTGACGCCCCCGAAAAGCGCGTTTTTCATGAGGTTTCCTCGCTGATCGCGGCGCGGCGGCGGGGGAGCCTTCCGGGCCAGGTGACGATATGATGGTCGAGCGGCCCGGCCGCGCGCTCGCCGACGATGCGCCCGCGCACCGAGGCGCCGGCCTCATGCACGCTCTCCGCCCGCCCGGTGATGAGCGGGTGCCAGGCGGGGAGCGGCTTCCCCTCGGCGAGGCGGCGATAGGCGCAGCTCGGCGGCAGCCAGTCGATTTCGCGCACGGTCGCCGGCGTGAGCTGCACGCAATCGGGGACGCGCTCGGCCCGCCGCGCATAGTCGCGACAACGGCAGGAGGCGCCATCGAGCAGCCGGCAGGCGACATTGGTGAAGGCGACCTCGTCGCTCTCCTCGTCGCGCAATTTATGGAGGCAGCAGCGGCCGCAGCCATCGCACAGCCGCTCCCACTCGTCGGCGCTCATCTCCTCGAGGCGCTTCGATTTCCAGAATGCCGTCACCGGCCAATGATCGCCGCGCGAGCATGGGGCGTCAATGTCGGGCGCCAATGGTGCGCGGCAACGGGGTGCGCGGCAACGGGGTGCGCGGCAATGGGG
>JAKAQU010000088.1 GCA_021819535.1 Pseudomonadota bacterium
GATGTCCGCCTCCGGCACGGCGGCCTTGAGGCTCTGCGCCATGCGGTAGGCGAAGGAATCGAAAATCCGCCCGGGCGGCGGGCCGAGAATGCTGTTGGAGCCGATCGCCAAAATATCGACATGCCCGCCCGGCCGCAGGGCCGCGCGCAAGGCCGGCAGATCGAGCGGGGTCGCGGGTGCGGCAGGCGGCGGGCAGAAATTCGCCGGCAGCGGCGGCGGCGGGTCGCTGCCCGGCCCGGCGAGCACGATGCGCGCAACGACCGGCGCCGGCGCCTCACCCCCCTGCCATGCCGCACGCGCCGGCGCATCGAGGATGCACAGCGCGAGCACCAGAAGCACGCCCCGTCTCTGCCAAACTCTGCTCACATGGGCGCGCTACCAGCGTCAGCCCGCGGCGGCAAGCCCGTGCGGCGCAACCGCAAGGCCGGCCGCCACCCGCTCCACGTCCGCGGCCGCCGGGCTCGCCGGATGGCGGGTGAGAAGAAGGCTTTGGCGGCGGATCGCCTCTCGCACCCGATCATCGCGCCGCACCGCCCCGGCATAGTCCGGCGCGCGGCCGAGAAATGCCTGACAGGCGCGCGCGAGGGTCGCGAAAGTGCGTTCGCCCGCGCTCTGGCTCGCGGCCTGGTTCACCACCACCCGAACATCGCCGCTACCCTTTTCCGCCGGCCGGTCGGCGGCGTGCAGTTTCAAGACGGCGTAGGCGTCGGTGAGGCTGGTCGGCTCATCGGTCGTCACCACGACCAGCGTGTCCGCCGCCGCCGTCATCTGCCGCACCGCCCGATCGAGCCCGGCGCCGAGATCGAGCACAACCATTTGATAGAGCGCGGTCGCGCTCCGCAGTTCCGCGAGCACCCGGGCAAGCGCCGCCGGCGTCAACGCGGCGAGCGCGCCCGAGCCCGAGCGGCCGGGGAGAATATCGAAGCCGCCCGGGACAAAAGTGGCGACGCTCTCGGCAAGGCTCGCCCGCCCGGCGATCAGGCCGCCGAGATCGCGCTCGGGCATCAGCCCGAGCTGGATATCGACATTGGCGAGACCGAGATCACCATCGAACAGCAGAACACGCCGGCCCGCGCGGGCGAGGGCATGGGCAAGCGTAATCGCGAACCAGGTCTTGCCCACCCCCCCCTTGCCCGAGGCAATGGCGATCAGGCGCCCGCGGCGGAGCGGCAGCACATTGCTGCGCGGCGCAGCGGTGAGATCATGAGGGAGAGAGCGGGCATCTAGCATCATGCGCAAGCCTCTGCTGGAGGCCGAGCGCCGGCGGCGATGGTGCCGCGCAGCAGGCGTTCGGCAAGGAAATCGGCGGTCATCGGCGCGAGACCGTCGGCGGCGGCGCCACTCACCCCGGCCTCGGTGAAAGCGAGCCGCCCGGCGGCGGCGGCGGCGAGCAGGCCGCCCAGGCGCCGCGCCAGATCGAGCCGGGTCGCAACCAGAACTGTCGCGCCGGAGGCGGCGAAACCGGCGGCGATATCAGCGGCCTCGGCCGCATCGAGACCGGCCGGCAAGGTAAGCGCGATGCGCGCGCCGGCCGCGCCGGCGAGGCCCGCGATCTCCTCGCGGGCGGCGGCATCGAAGGGGTCGAGCCCGGGCGCATCGATCAGCACCGGCGCCCCTTCACACCGCCGGGTCAAGGCACGCGCGAGCGAGACCGGTTGGCTCGCCACCAGAAGGCTCAAGCCGAGCAGCCGCGTATAAGCGGCCAGTTGCTCGGCTGCGCCGGCGCGCTTGCCGTCCGCCGAGACGATGAGCGGCGTCTCGCCCGCCAGCACCAGCCGGGTCGCCAGCCGCGCGACGGTGAGCGTCTTGCCGGCGCCGGGCGGGCCGACAAAGAGCCAGGGCGCCGAGCCGGGCGCGAGCGCGAGGGCGGAAAAGACGAAATGCCGCGCCAAAGCCGCGGCCAGCGCGCCCTCTTCGAGCAAGGCCACGAGCACCTCGGGAACGCCGTGGAAGGCGAGAATTTCGCGGCGATCGCGCCCCGCCTCGCCGATCCCGCGCCCGTCATCCGTCGCCGCCGGCGCCGCCGGGTCGAGTGCTGCCGTCACCTCGACGCCGCCCGCCACCCGCCGGGTGCCGAGGATCAGGGCATCGGGGCCCAGTTCTCGGCGCAGCTCCGCCATCGCTGCCGCCATGCTCGGCGCGCGATAGAGTTTCAGCCGCATATCTCTCGCTCCACAACCGGCCTCATCGCCACACCCCCGCCCCTCTCATGCTCACCCCCGATCACAGCGTGCCAACGGTGCGGATGCGGGCACGGGGGTGGATTTCCGTCTGCGCCAAAACCGCGGTCGCCGGGCGGATGCGTTCGACGATGGCGCGCACATGCGGGCGGATCGCGGCACTGGTCAGCAAAACCGCGGTCTCGCCATTGGCCGCTGCCTGCTCGAAGGCGGCGCGGAAACGCTGCATGAAATCCTGCAGCCGTTGCGGCGACATCACCAATTGACGGTCATCGGCTGGCCCGACCAGGGCATCGGCGAACGCCCCTTCCCATTCCGGCGACAAGGTGATGAGCGGGATATAGCCGCCGGGGCCGACATGGCTGTCGCTCAATTGCCGGGCGAGGCGGGCGCGGACATGGGCGATGATGGCGCCGAAATTCCGCCGCTCCCCGCTCGTCGCCTCCTGAATGCCTTCGAGAATGGTCGGAAGATCGCGGATCGAGACCCGCTCGGCGAGCAGGGCCTGCAACACCCGCTGCACGCCGCCCGTCGAGATCTGCGTCGGGATGAGATCCGCGACCAGCTTCTGCTGCTCGCGCGGCAATTCATCGAGCAGCTTCTGGGTCTCGGCATAGGAGAGGAGTTCAGCCATGTTCTCACGCACGATCTCGGTGAGATGCGTTGCCAAGACGCTCGGCGGATCGACGACGGTGCAGCCGCGGAACGTCGCCTCCTCGCGCGCATCCGGCGTGATCCAGAGCGCGGGCAGGCCGAACGCCGGCTCGGTGGTGCGCTCGCCGGGCAAATCCGGGCGCCCGCCCTTCGGATCCATCGCCAGGAGCGCGTTTATGCGCACCTCTCCGTGCCCGGCCTCGATCTCCTTGATGCGGATGGCATAGCCGTCGGCGGGAAGCTGCATATTATCCTGGATGCGCACCGGCGGCAGAACGAATCCCATCTCGGCGGCGATGGCACGGCGCATGCCCTTGATCTGCTCGGTGAGCCGCGGCGGATCGCCGCTGGCCAGCGCGAGCAGCCCATAGCCGAGTTCGAGCCGGATGAGATCGATCCGCAGCGCCTCGCTGATCGGCGGCTCGGCGGACGCGGCCGGAGCGGTTTGGTTGAGCGCGAGCGCGAGCGCCGGCGCATGGTTGCGCCTGAGCCACGCCGCCCCGCCGGCCAATCCCGCAAGGCCGAGAAAAGGGAGGGCTGGCAAGCCCGGCATCAGCGCGAGAATGCTCGCGGCACCGGCGGCCAGCGCGAGCGGCTTCGGCCGCCCGCCGATCTCACCGAGCAGCGCGACATTCGCCTTGCCCTCCATGCCGCCCTTGGTCACCACGATGCCGGCGGCGGTGGAGACCAGAAGGGCCGGAATCTGCGCGACCAGCCCATCGCCGACGGTGAGCGTGGTGAAGGTCGCCGCCGCATCGGCGAACGGCATGCCATGGCGGACCAACCCGATCGTGAGCCCGCCGACGATGTTGATCGCGGTGATGATCAGGGCCGCGATGGCATCGCCGCGGACAAACCGCGCGGCACCATCCATGGCGCCGTAGAAACCGCTCTCCGCCTCCAATTCGCGCCGGCGCCGCCGCGCCGTCTTGTCATCGATCATGCCCGAGGAGAGATCGGCATCGATCGCCATCTGCTTGCCCGGCATGGCATCGAGGCTGAAGCGCGCCGAGACCTCGGCGATGCGGCCCGAGCCCTTGGTGATGACCATGAAATTCACGACGAGGAGGATCGCGAATAAAATGACGCCGATCACCACGTCGCCGCCCATCAAAAAACCGCCGAAAGCGGCAACGACGTGCCCGGCGGCGAGCGGCCCCTCATTGCCATGGGCGAGAATGAGCCGCGTGGTCGCGACCTCGAGTGCGAGGCGAAGCAGCGTCGTCAGCAGAAGGAGGGTCGGAAAGCTAGAGAAATCGAGTGGTTTTTCGAGAAACAGCGCGACCATCAAAACCAGGATCGAGGCGGTGATGGAAAGTGAGAGGCAAATGTCGAGAACGAAGGGCGGCAGCGGCAGGATGAGGACGGAAAGCAAGGCGACGACGCCGAGCGCGAGCCCGATATCGCTTCCCGGGAGATAGGGGCGGGCGCGCTCACCGAGCGTCTGCAGCCAGGGTGCCGCCGGCTTCGCCGCGAACTCAACCATGGCGCCTCAAACCGCCACCGCCGCCGCCATGTTCCCCGCGATGTTACCCGGCGGCGGCGGCACGGCGAGACCCTGGGCGGCGTAGTCGCGAAGCTTGTTGCGCAATGCGCGGATTGAAATGCCGAGCATGACCGCGGCATGGGTGCGGTTGCCAAAAGTGTGTTCGAGGGTTTCGAGAATGAGATCGCGCTCGACCTCCTCGACGGTGCGCCCGACCAGCGCCGAAAGCGGCGCGGCCTGGGCCGAGGGCGCCGGCTCGGGCGTGCCGTTCGGCGCCGGCGCGCCGGTATTCGGCAGTTCGACCGCGGCGAGGCCGATTTCGTCGCCTTCGGCGAGCAGCACCGCGCGATGGATGATGTTCTCCAATTCGCGCACATTGCCGCGCCAGGGGGCCGCGCGCAGCGCCGCGCACACCGCCGGCGCGAGCGGGCGCGAGGGGAGGCCGTTGAGATCGGCGAAGCGGCGGGCGAAATGCTCGGCGAGCGGGATGATATCGCCAACCCGCTCGCGAAGGGGCGGGATCGCCAGATTGACGACGTTGAGCCGGAAATAAAGATCTTCCCGAAACCGCCCGGCGGCGATCTCGGCCCTGAGATCGCGGTTGGTGGTGGCGAGAAGCCGCACATTCACCCGAACCGGCGCGGCACCCCCGAGGCGGTCGATCTCGCGCTCCTGAATGGCGCGCAAGAGCTTGGCCTGGAGGCGGATATCCATCTCGCTGATCTCATCGAGCAGCAGAGTGCCGCCGTCGGCAGCCTCGAATTTGCCGACGCGGCGGGCGATGGCGCCGGAGAAGGCGCCCTTCTCATGACCAAAAAGCTCGGATTCGAGCAGATTTTCCGGGATCGCCGCGCAGTTCAAGGCAACGAAAGGTGCCGCCGCGCGCTTCGAGCGGCGATGGACAAAGCGCGCCATAACCTCCTTGCCGGTGCCCGATTCCCCCGAAATCAGCACCGACGCCTCGGCGCGGGCCACCTGCTCGGCGCGGCGGATGGTCGACTGCATGAGCGGATCATGCGCGATCATCGCGAGGCTCTCGCCGGCGGCGGCTTCGAGAAGGGCGGCGATCATCTCGGCATCCGGCGGCAGCGGCAGGAATTCGCGCGCCCCGGCCTTGATCGCGCGCACCGCCGCCTCGGCATCGTTGCCGATCCCGCAGGCGATGACGGGAACCAAAATGCGCTCGGCAAACATCGCGCGAATGAGCGCCGCGATATCATGCCGTATGTCGCAAAGAACGAGATCGACGCGGGCATCGGCGCGCAACCGGATCAAGGCCGGCTCGATGCCATCGGCCTGGTCGAGCCGGGCACCGCGCGCGATCGCGATCTGCGCCGCCTGGCCGAGTTCCGCCGCGAGAGACCCGATGATCAGAACCTGCATGGCCGAACCGCTCCTATCCGCCCGCCGCCGTCAAACCACCCGATCCGCCTTGACGATTTCGGTCATCGTCACGCCAAGGCGGTTGTCGTCCACCATCACCACCTCGCCGCGCGCAACGAGGCGGTTGTTGACATAGATGTCGATCGCCTCGCCGAGCTTGCGATCGAGTTCGACCACGGCACCACGGCCGAGCTTGAGCAGTTGATTGACCTGCATCGTCGCCTTGCCGAGGACGGCGCTCACCGTCACCGGAATGTCGTAGACCGCCTCGAGATCACGGGCGCCACGCGGCACGTTGGTGTCGGTGACGTCGAGCGCCTCGCTGCCCTCGATGAAGTCAGGTTCATTCGGCATCGGCCAATTCCCTCTCCGCGTTGATGTCGGCATCCAGCCCGAAGCGCTGCCATAATTCATCGAGACGCCGCCGCAGCGCCGCCCCATCGCGTCCGGCCCGGCCATCCTTCCAGACGATCGCGACATCCCCGGCCGCCATGGCGGCATCCGCGACGATCCGCACGCGCGCTGCGATCTCGGGGCTCAGCCGATCGAGATCGGCGGCGAGCATCGCCTCATCGTCGGGCGCGACCTGCACCCGGATCTCCGGCTCGAGCGCCATCGGCGGCAATAACTCGTGCACCAGGCGGCTGATTTCGGCGCCCCCGTGCCGGCGGACGAGATCGGGCAGCACCGCGGCGAGCGAGGCGGTCAGCATGCGGGCGAGTTCGCGCCCGATATCGTCGGCCCGCCGCGTCGCCTCCCGGGCGGCATCGGCGAGGGCGGTGCGAATGGCCGCGAGCAGGCCATCGAGCGCCGCCTCGCGCGCGCCCTGCACCATCGCCCGCCCCGCAGCCATGCCTTCCGCGTAGCCGGCGCGCCGCGCCGCCTCGACGTCCTCGGCGCTGAAAACCGGCGCAATGACCTCGGGCTCGTCCGCAACCTCGGCCTCACCCGCGGCGGCCGTAGTCTCGGCGGCATCGAAATCCTCGATGAACAGCATTCGTCTCTCATCGGCGGTGCCGCGTGGCCCGGATTTCGTCGTCCCGCTCAATAGACCAACTCCTCGTCCTTGCCTTCACCGATCTCGATCTGGCCTTGTGCCGCGAGTTCTTTTGCAACCAGGACGATGCTGGCCTGCGCGTCATCGACATCGCGCAGCTTCACCGGGCCGAGATTCTCGATCTCTTCACGCAGCATCCGCCCGGCGCGTTCGGACATGTTGGAGAAGAAGAGATCGCGCACCTTCTCCGACGCGCCCTTGAGCGCGACCGGGAGCTTGTCCTTCTCGACGGTGCGGAGCAGCACCTGGACCGCAACACCCGTCAGGCGCTGCAGATCCTCGAAGGTGAACATCAGCGCCTTGATCCGTTCGGCCGATTCGCGGTTGCGCTCCTCAAGTGCTGCAAGGAATCTCGTTTCGCTCTGGCGGTCGAGATTGTTGAAGATCTCCGCCATCATTTCATGAGAATCGCGGCGCGTGCTGCGTGCGAGATTGGACATGAACTCGGCGCGGAGTGTGCGCTCGACACCTTCCAGAACTTCCTTCTGCACGCTCTCCATGCGCAGCATGCGCATCACCACTTCCATGGCGAAGGATTCCGGCAGCAAGGCCAGAACCCGTGCGGCATGATCGGACTTGACCTTCGAGAGCACGACGGCGACGG
The DNA here is from genome assembly GCA_021819535.1 of Pseudomonadota bacterium. GTDB lineage: Bacteria > Pseudomonadota > Alphaproteobacteria > Acetobacterales > Acetobacteraceae > Acidibrevibacterium. Next base: position 7,365 of record JAKAQU010000088.1, read on the forward strand.
TCTGCGGATATTCGTTCTTGAGATAATTGGCGAGTACCGCCTCGCTGACATTGCCGAGCTTGTCCCACATCGTGCGCCCCGCCGGGCCGCGGATTTCCTCCATGATCTGTTGGACGCGATCGCGCGGCAAAGCACGCTGGAGAATGCGCTCGGTGCTCTCGAAACTGCCGACGATATTGCCGAGGCCGCCGATGCTTTCGGAAAAATCATTGCAAAGCCGCTCCACGAGATCGGCCCGCACCGAGCCGAGCTGCGCCATCGCCGCCGAGATCTCCCTGATTTCGTCCTCATGCATCAGCGCGAAGATACGCCCGCTCTGCTCCTCCCCGAGCGCCAGCATCAGGATCGCGGCCTTCTGTGCCCCGTTCAGGCCGCGCGGATCGTCGATCTTGGCCATCGTTCAGTTCTGTCCCTCGGCCATCCAACCGCGCATTATCGCAACCGATTCCTCGGGATGCTTCTCGATCAGATCGGCAATCTTGCGGATCGAGGAAAGCCTCAGCTGGCCTTCGATGTTGGCGAGCGTCGTCATCCTCTCATCCTCCAGCATGGCGACCTGCGCCGCCCCTGAGAGAGCACCCCCTTCCGCCGCGCCCAGAATCTGCCCCGCCGCCACATCGTCCATGCCCTCCGCCGGTCCGGCGAGCGCCGGTGGCGCGCCGATCGCCGTCAAGCGCAGCACCATCGGCCGCAACACGACGAGCAATGCCAAGACGCCGACGACGCCGAACAGCAAGGTTTCCACGAGATGGACGATATCGGCGTGTTCGAGCGCGAGCCCGAAAGGGCCACTCGACAATGGCGCCGCGCTTTCGCCGCCCATGAAGGGCATGCTCACCACCTGCACCTGATCGCCGCGCTTTTCATCGAAGCCGACGGCACTTTTGACGAGGGCGCTGATGCGGGCGATCTCTTCCGGGCTCCGCTCGTGCCACTCGGGCTTGCCGTTCGCCCCCGGCGCCGTCGTGCCATCCACCATCACGGCGATGCTGATGCGCTGGATCTGCGGGGCGTCATGGACCAGGGTGCGCACCGACTTGCTGATTTCGTAATTCGTCGTGTCTTCCTGGCGGCCCTCCTGGTTCGTGGTGTTGGACGTATTGCTGTCGGGATTGGGCAGGTTGTTCTGCACCGAGACGTTGTTGGCGCCATCGCTCGATTTCGAATTGTCGCTGACGCTCTGCTGGCTCCGCACCACCTGCCCATCGGGGTCGTATTTCTCGTCGGTCTGATGCATCTGGTCGAAATTCATCGCAACCGACGCCTCGGCGCGCACATGGCCGAAACCGAGGCTCTGCTCCAGCATCTCCTCGACCGCGCGCGAGAGGCGAAGTTCGGTCGCGCGGCGGATTTCCTCGGCCGTCATCGCCGCGGCACTGTCGCCGACCGGCGTTCCGGCACGCGCCAGAAGATTGCCGCGGCTGTCGACGATGGCGATATTCTGCGGCTTGAGGCCGGGGACGGCGGCAGAGACGAGATTGAGGATCGCCTGCACCTCGTCGCGATCCATCCGCGCGGTGCCGACCATGGTCAGCAGCACGCTCGCCTGCGCCTCCTGCGGGTCGCGCGAGAATGGCTCGCGCCGCGGGAGGACGAGATGCACGCGGGCGGCACGCACGCCGTGGATCGCGCGGATGGTGCGCGCAAGCTCCCCTTCCAGGGCCCGCGTCTGGTCGATCGCGAGCTGAAACTGATTGGCGGTCAGCGTGTCGGAGCGGTCGAAGATTTCGTAGCCGACCGAGCCCCCGCTCGGGAGCCCGTCCTTGGCGAGAAGAAGCCGCGCTTTCGCCACCTGATCGCTGGGCACCAGGATTTCCGCCCCGTCATGGCCGCTCTGATGCGCGATATGGGCGCGATCGAGCTGTTCCATGATCTGCGCCGACTCACGCATGTCGAGGTCACTATAAAGAAGGGCCATGCGCTGTTCGGTGCCGCGAAAAGCGAGCAGGGCGAGAAGTGCTAGCGTGCCGAGCGCCACCGCCGCCATCGCGCCGAGACGGAGCGGGCCGAGCGTCTTGAGACCGTCGAGCAGCGCCTGCATCACGCCGTCTCCGCGCGCAACGACGCTCTCTGCACCAAAGCCGCTAAACGCAACCGCGTCCGCCACGTCATCTTCCACCCACTCCCGGCCGTTTGGCCTTTTGCCATAGGCAGAGTTTGCCGGGTGGCGATTACCTGGGCGTTAACGGGGCGGTAGATTCTGCCGAGTGGTCAGCAATCCGCAGATCG
>JAKAQU010000089.1:0-2644 GCA_021819535.1 Pseudomonadota bacterium
TATACCCGGAAACTCGCGATCGAGAACGGCGAGGGCGATGGCGAGACGCTGCGCGAGGGGATGCGCCTGCTCGGCCAGCACCCCGAGACCGGCGAAGACATCACCGTCCGCCGCGGCCCCTATGGGCTCTATGTCCAGCAGGGCGAGGCGCCGGCCGACGCCAAGGCCAAAACCCGGCCGAGGCGGGCGTCTCTTCCGCGCGGCATGGATGGCGAGCGGATCACGCTTGAGCAGGCGCTCGGCCTGCTCGCGCTGCCGCGCCTGATCGGGCTGCATCCCGAAACCGGCGAGAAGATCGAGGCCGGGCTCGGCCGCTTCGGCCCCTATATCCGCATGGGGGGCGTCTATGCCTCGCTCGACGCCGATGACGATGTGCTCGCGGTCGGGCTCAACCGCGCCGTCGATCTTCTGGCGAAGAAGCTCGCGAGTGTCCGCAATCTCGGCCCGCATCCCAAGGATGCCGCCCCGCTGATCGTGCGCAAGGGCCGCTTCGGCCCCTATGTCCAGCATGGCCAGATGGTCGCCAATCTGCCGCGCGGCTTGGCGCTCGAGGACGTGACGGCGGAAGAGGCGGTGGCCTTGCTCGCCGAGAAGGGCAAAATTCTGCGCCCGCGCGGCAAGGCGGGGGCGAAGGGGATGGCCAAAGGGGCAGCCAAGGGGACAGCCAAGGGGACAACCAAGCAGGCGGCCGCCAAGGCGACGCCCGCCCCGCGCCCAACGGCGAAGAAGCCAACGGCGAAGAAGCCAGCGGCGAAGAAAACGGCGGCGAAGAAAACGGCGGCGAAGAAAACGGCGCCGCGGCGCAAGGCCGCCGGCTGACCGTGGCCCGGCGCGGCGGCTTCCTCCCGAGTGCGGCCGAACTGCGCCGCTTCCTCGCCGAAGCGCCGGGCAACGCCCGCCCGCGCGACATCAGCCGCGCCTTCGGCCTCGGCCCCGAGCATCGCGGCGCCCTCCGCGCGCTCTTGCGCGCTCTGGCCGAGGAGGGAGAGATTGCCCCCGCCGGTGGGCACCGTCGCGCCGCGCCGGATCGGCTTCCCGAAACCCTGCCAGTCGAGATCACCGGGCTCGACGCCGAAGGCGAGGCGGTGGCCCGGCCGCTGGCGTGGCATGGCGACGGCCCGCCGCCGGCGATCCTGATGGCCCCCGAGCCGCGCGGGCGGCCAGCGCTTGCGCTCGGCGCGCGGGTGCTGGCGCGGCTCCGCCCGATCGCCCATGGCCGCTACGAGGGGCGCACGCTCAAACGGCTCGACGACCGGCCGGGGCGTATTTTCGGGGTTTTTCGCGCCACGAGCGCTGAAACGCCGCGCCCCGATGCCGGCCGGATCGTGCCCGCCGACCGCCGCGCACGCGCCGAATGGCGCGTCCCGCCCGGGGAAAGCGGCGGGGCCGAGCCCGGCGAGATCGTCGAGGCGGTGCCGCTCCCCGCGCCCGGCTACGGGCTGAAGCCGGCGCGCGTCATCGCCCGCCTCGGCCGCGAGGGCGAGGCGCGGGCGGTCAGTCTCCTCGCCATCGCCGCGCACGATATTCCGGTCGATTTCGCCGCCCCCGCCCTTGCCGAGGCAGCGCAGGCGCGGGCCACCCCCCTCGGCGCGCGCGAAGATCTCCGCGCCCTCCCGCTGATCACCATCGATGGCGCCGACGCCCGCGATTTCGACGATGCGGTGTTCGCCGAGTCGATTGGCGACGGGTTCCGCCTGATCGTCGCCATCGCCGATGTCGCGCATTACGTTCGCCCTGGCTCCGCGCTCGATCACGCGGCGCGGCTGCGCGGCAACAGCGTCTATTTCCCCGATCGCGTGGTGCCGATGCTGCCGGAAGCGCTCTCCAATGGCTGGTGCAGCCTCCGCCCCGATGAGCCGCGCGGCTGTCTCTTCGTCGAAATGCGGATCGATGCCGAGGGGCGGAAGCTGAGCCACCGTTTCGGCCGCGGCCTGATGCAAAGCCATGCAAGACTGACCTATGACGAGGTCGAGGACGCGCATGCGGCCGGCGCCAGGGGCACGCTTCTCGGCCCGCTTTATGGGGCCTATCACGCGCTGGCGGCGGCGCGGCGCGCGCGTGGGACGCTCGATCTCGATCTCCCCGAGCAGGAGGTGCGGCTCGATGGGCAGGGTCGGGTGGCCGAGGTCCGGCCGCGCGCCCGGCGCGACAGCCATCGCCTGATCGAGGAATTCATGGTGCTCGCCAATGTCGCCGCCGCCGAGGAGCTGGAGGCGCGCGCCGCACCCGCTGTCTATCGCGTCCATGCCCCGCCTTCCGCGGAAAAACTGACGGCGCTCCGCGATCTCCTGGCGGGATTCGAGATCAGCCTTGCCGCGAGCGACCGGCTGCATCCGCGCGATCTCGATGCCGTGCTCCGCCGCGTCGCCGGGCGGCCGGAAGCGCCGCTGGTCAATGAGACGGTGCTCCGCAGCCTCTCCCAGGCCGCCTATAGCCCGGAAAATATCGGCCATTTCGGCCTCGCGCTCGCCCGTTACGCCCATTTCACCAGCCCGATCCGGCGCTACGCCGATCTTCTCGTCCATCGCGCTCTGATCCGGGCACTTCACCTCGGCGGCGATGGGCTCGGCAGCGGAGAAGAGACGCTCGAAGACATCGCCGAGCACATCACCATGACCGAACGTCGCGCCGCCGCCGAGCGGGC